>NZ_JBEXKU010000029.1:15723-83191 GCF_040609575.1 Streptomyces sp. NPDC004647
GACGGTGACCGGGGCTCGACGGTGACCGGGGCTCGACGGTGACCGGGGCTCGACGGTGACCGGGGCTCGACGGTGACCGGGGCTCGACGGTGACCGGGGCTCGACGGTGACCGGCTCGATGGCAGCCGGTTGCGGTCGTAGCCGGGCTCGGTCGTAGCCGGGCTCGGTCCGGCAGGAGAAGGCCCTTCGCTACCGCAGCGGGCGCAGCACGTCGTCCAGGATGCGGGCCCACTGCTCGACCACCCCGTCGCGGCGCGCCTTGTCGTCGGTGAGGAGGTTCGCGAGGCCGAGCCCGCGGCCCATGTCCAGCAGCCCCTGGACGGTCTCACGCACCCCGGGCCCGCGCTCGTCCGCACCCAGTAGCTCCAGCGCCATCCGGTGGGTCTCCCTTCCGACGCGCGCCTCCAGGGCCGTCACCCGCTGCCTCAGCTGCTCCTCGTTCGAAGCCGCCATCCACAACTGGAGGGCGGCCCGGAACAGCGGGCCCGTGTAGAGGTCCACCAGCTCCTCGACGATGACCCAGGTGCGCGCGAAGCCGGGCGGCGGCAGGTCGCGGGTGAGAGCCCGAAGCGCGCCCGACCGTTTCTCGGCCACGTGCTCCACCGCCGCCGTGAACAGGTCCTCGCGGGTCGGGAAATGGTGCTGGGCCGCGCCGCGCGAGACGCCCGCCCGCTCGGCGACCACGGTGACCGTGCTGCCGCTCCAGCCGTGCTCGGCGAGGCAGGCCACGGCGGCCTCCAGCAGCCGCAGGCGGGTGGCGCGGCTGCGGTCCTGCTTGGGGCTGCGGTCCTGCTTGGCCCGGTCGGGCCGGGCTGCCCGGTCGGCCTCGCCGGACCCGTTGGCCTCGCCGGACCCGTTGGACCGGCCGGACCCGTTGGAACGGCCGGATTGGCTGGACTGGCCGGATTGGCTGGACTGGCTGGGGGTCGTCACCGCGCCCATGCGGGATCCCGCCGTTCCAGGAAGGCCGTCATGCCCTCGCGCGCCTCGTCCGAGGCGAAGAGCCGGGCGGACCGCGCGGCCAGGTCCTCCGTATCCCGGTCGAAGGTGCGCAGCACGTCCGCCGTGGTGAGCCGCTTGGCCTCGGCCAGCCCCTGGGGGGAGGCCCGGCGCAGGCCGTCGAGAATCGGGCCGAGCGCCTCGTCCACCTCGCCGTCCGTGGCCAGGGTGACCAGGCCGATACGGGCCGCCTCCGCCGCGTCGAAGCGCTCGCCCGTGAGGTAGTAGCGCCCTGCCGCCCGCGGATCCAGGCGGGGCAGCAGCGGCATCGAGATCACCGCGGGTGCCAGTCCGAGCCGGGCCTCGGTGACGGCGAAACTCGCGCCGGGCCCGGCGATCGCTATGTCGCAGGCGCCGAGCAGCCCGAGTCCGCCCGCCCGTACGTGTCCGGTCACCCGGGCGACGACCGGCTTCGGCAGCTCGACGACCCTGCGGAGGAGCGCTGTGAGGGCGAGGGGGCCGGAGGTGGGTGAGCCGGACGTGCTCGCCTCGGTGAGGTCGGCGCCCGCGCAGAAGGTGTTGCCGGTGTGGGTCAGCACGACCGCGCGCGTGTCCGGGTCCCTTTCCGCCGCGTCCAGTGCCTCCCCCAGCTCGCCTATGAGACGGGTGGACAGCGCGTTGCGGTTGTGCGGCGAGTCGAGGGTGAGGGTGGTGACGCCGCGCGCGGATGCGCGGCGCACCAGTTGCGGGGGTGCCTCGGTCGTGTGCACGGGCGCGTCGGCCCTGCCCTTGGGTGCTTCGGTCATGAGGGCGCTGAACTCCTTTCGCGGGCTCGCAGTTCGCGCCGGAGGATCTTGCCGCTGGCGGCGCGCGGCACCGCGTCCACGAACTCGACCCGGCGCACCTTCTTGTACGGGGCGACCCGCTCGGCAACGTACGCCATGACCTCGTCAGCGGTGATCTCCACCCCCCGCTGCGGGACGACGTACGCCTTGGGGATCTCGTTGCCGTCCCCGTCCATGACCCCGATGACGGCGGCGTCCGTGATGTGTTCGTGGGTCAGCAGCACCGCCTCCAGATCGGCCGGTGCCACCTGGTAGCCCTTGTACTTGATCAGCTCTTTGACCCGGTCGACCACATAGAGCCAGCCGTCGGCGTCGACGCGCCCGATGTCCCCGGTGTGCAGCCAGCCGTCCGTGTCGATCATCGCCGCCGTCGCGTCCGGCCGGCCCAGGTAGCCCTTCATCACCTGCGGGCCGCGGATGACCACTTCGCCTTCCGCGCCGGGGCCCAGATCCTTCGACGGGTCGTCCAGGCCGATGATCCGCATCTCGGTGCTCGGCAGCAGCCTTCCTGCGGTCCCGGGCGGCGCGTTCTGCTCCCCGCGCGGTACCGCGTGGGTGCCCGGGGAGAGTTCGGTCATGCCGTACGCCTGCATGACGGGCGGGATGCCGAGGCGGCTCGAGCAGGTTTCGGCCAGTTCGGCGTCGAGCGGGGCCGCGGCGCTGACGACGTACTCGAGGGATGAGAGGTCGTGGGCGGCGACCGCGGGGTGCTTGGCGAGTGCGAGCACGATGGGTGGCGCCACGAAGAGCGCGGTCACCCGGTGCTGCTCGATCGCGGACAGGAACTGTTCCAGGTCGAAGCGCGGCAGGACGACGACGGTCGAGCCGTTGCGGAGGGGGGCGTTCATCAGGGCCGTGAGGCCGTAGATATGGAAGAAGGGCAGTACGGCCAGGACCCGGTCGCCGGGGCCGCTGGGGTTCAGGGCGTGGAGTTGGGCGAGGTTGGTGGCGATGCTGCGATGGGTCAGCATCACGCCCTTGGGGGTGCCGGTGGTGCCGGAGGAGTACGGGAGCACGGCGATGTCCTCGGCCGGGTCGATGGTGACGGCCGGCTCGGGCGCGGTGGAGGCGAGCATGCCGAGGATGGAGCGGTGGCCCTCGGCGTCGTCGCAGACGAAGATCTCGGCGATGTCCGTGTCCGCAGCTTCCGCGGCTTTTCGGGCCGTGGGGAGGAGTACGGAGACGGTGACGATCCAGCGGGCTCCGGAGTCGCCGAGCTGTTGGCCGAACTCCTCGGCGGTGGCGAGCGGGTGGATCGTGGTGACGGTGGCGCCCGCACGCGTCGCGGCGTAGAAGACCGCTGGATAAGCGATGGTGTTCGGACTGTGCAGGGCCAGGACGTCGCCCTTGCGCAGGCCCGCCTCGGCGAGGGCGGCGGCGATCCGGCGGGTGAAGGTGTCGAGTTGTGCGTAGCTGAGGGTGGTGCCGTCGGAACCGTCGATCAGCGCGGGCAGGTCTCCGTACTCGGCTGCCCGGCCGAGTACGGCGTCGTGGATGGGGAGTTCGACGGCCGGGACATCGGCGTACACGCTGTGGAACACCATGGCGATCCCTTCTCGCTGCTCACTGCTCGCTCACTGCCCGTTTCTCGCTGTTCGTTCTTGCTGCTCGTCCATCGATGCTCGCTTGTCGCCTCTCACTCTTCCCGCGCCGCCCAGGATGGGGCATATCAGTACGACTTGGGGAGCCCCAGGGACTGGTGGGAGACGAAGTTGAGGATCATCTCGCGGCTGACCGGAGCGATCCGGGCGACCCGTGACGCGGTGATCATCGAAGCGAGGCCGTACTCGCGGGTGAGGCCGTTGCCGCCGAGGGTGTGAACCGCCTGGTCGACGGCGTTCGCCGCGGCTTCCGCGGCCGCGTACTTCGCCATGTTCGCGGCTTCGCCCGCGCCCAGGTCGTCGCCCGCGTCGTAGAGATGGGCGGCCTTCTGCGTCATCAGGCGCGCCAGTTCGAGCTCGATGTGCGCCTGGGCGAGGGGGTGGGCGATGGCCTGGTGGGCCCCGATCGGGTCCTTCCACACGGTGCGGGTGCGAGCGTATTCCACCGCCTTGGTGAGGGCGTGGCGGCCCATGCCGAGGGCGAAGGCGGCGGTCATGATGCGTTCGGGGTTGAGACCCGCGAACAGCTGGAGGAGGCCCGCGTCCTCGTCTCCGACCAGGGTGTCGGCGGGGAGGCGTACGTCGTCCAGGGTCAGCTCGAACTGCTTCTCCGGAGCGGCGAGTTCCATCTCGATGGGGTGGCGGGAGAAGCCGGGGGTGTCCCGGGGGACGATGAACAGGCAGGGCTTGAGCCTGCCTGTCCTCGAGTCCTCGGTACGGCCGACGATGAGCGTGGCGTCGGCGATGTCCACGCCCGAGATGAAGACCTTGCGCCCGGTGAGCAGCCAGTCGGCGTTCTCGTCGGTGCCGTCGCGGCGGGCGGTGGTGGTGATCCGGTGGGAGTTGGAGCCCGCGTCGGGCTCGGTGATGCCGAAGGCCATCTTGAGGGTGCCGTCGGAGAGGCCGGGGAGCCAGTGCCGCTTCTGGGCTTCCGTGCCGAAGCGGGCGATGACGGTGCCGCAGATGGCCGGCGAGACGACGAGCATGAGGAGCGGGCATCCCGCGGCACCGAGTTCTTCGAGCACGATGGACAGTTCCGCGATGCCGCCGCCTCCGCCGCCGTACGCGGTGGGGAGGTTGACGCCGAGGTAGCCGAGCTTCGCCGCCTCGGTCCAGAGCTCGTCCGTCTGCTTGTTGTCGCGGGCGACGGCGGCGAAGTACTCGCGACCGTAGCGGCCGCCCAGGGCTGCCACGGCGGCGCGTAGGTCTCGGTGCTCCTCGGTCTCGATGACGGGGCTCATGGGGCTCCTCCTCGGGCGGTACGCGGGCGGTACGTGAGCGGGATCCGGTGCGGTGCCTTGCGGTGCGGTGTCTTGTGTGCGGTGGTGCCTTGCGGTGCCGTGCCTGGTGGTGCGGGCCGTGTTGTGCCGTGCCGTGCCGTGCCGTGCCTTGCGTGCGGTGCCGTGCCGTGTCCGGTGTCAGGGGCCCTGTCCGGTGCCAGGGGCGTGACGAGGTGGCGGCGCTGTCTACGCCGGGTCGTCCGAGACGACAGCCAGCAGCGCTCCGACTTCGACCTGATGGCCCGGGGCCGCGTGCAGCGCCGTGAGCGTGCCGGCGGTGGGCGCGGACACGCGGTGCTCCATCTTCATCGCCTCCAGCCAGAGCAGCGGCTGACCGGCCTCGACGCGGTCGCCGACCGCGATCTCCCCGACCCGGATCACCGTGCCGGGCATCGGCGCGAGGAGCGAGCCCGGTTCGGTGTGCGCGGTGGGGTCCGGGAAGCGGGGAAGCGCGGTGAAGGCGTGGGCGCCGAGCGGTGAGTCGACGTGGATCCGGGTGCCGTACGTGGCGACGTCGAATGCGCGGCGTACGCCGTTCAGTTCGAGTACGGCGCGGTCGGCGGCGGTCGCGAGCACCCGTACGTCGGGGAAGTCGTCGGCCGCCAGTCCGTCGCGGGTGAGGCGGTAGCGGACCTCGTGCTCCGTGCCGTCGGGTTCGGACCGGTAGCCCTTGGACTGGGGCTGGGAAGGCACATTGCGCCAGCCGCCGAAGCGGGACCTGCCCGACGTATCGGCCAGGGCGGCGGCGAGGGCCGAGAGACGGACGGCCTCCTGGTCGGCCTCGGGCACCGTCAGCGCGGCGCGATGACGGTCGTAGAAGCCGGTGTCCACGCGCGCGGACACGAAATCGGGGTGGCGCAGCGAGCGTACGAGCAGGTCGCGGTTGGTGACCGGGCCGTGGATACGGGCGCGTTCCAGGGCGGCGGCGAGCTTGCGCACCGCTTCGGCGCGCGTCGGGGCCCAGGCGATGACCTTCGCGAGCATCGGGTCGTAGTGGACGCCGATCGTGTCACCGCCGGTGACGCCCGCGTCCAGGCGGAGGCCCGGGGAACCGGGGATGTCGATGCGGTGGAGCAGGCCCGTCTGCGGCTGCCAGTCGCGCGCCGGGTCCTCCGCGTAGAGACGGGCCTCCACGGCGTGGCCGGCCGGCGCCGGGGGCTCGGCGGGGAGCGGATCGCCTTCGGCGATACGGAGTTGGAGGGCCACGAGGTCGACGCCGTGGACGCATTCGGTGACCGGGTGCTCGACCTGCAGCCGGGTGTTCATCTCCAGGAAGTACGGGCGGCCGTCGGAGGAGACGAGGAACTCGACCGTGCCCGCGCCCGTGTAGCCGATGGTGCGGGCGGCTTCGGTGGCCGCGTCGTGGAGGGTGCGGCGCAGTTCCTCCGTCAGCCCGGGGGCCGGCGCCTCCTCGATCACCTTCTGGTGGCGGCGCTGGAGGGAGCAGTCGCGGGTGCCCAGTGCCCAGACCGTGCCGTGGGTGTCGGCCAGGATCTGCACCTCGACATGGCGGCCTCGCTCCACGTACGGCTCGGCGAAGACCTCGCCGTCCCCGAAGGCGGAGGCGGCTTCGGCGCTTGCGGCCGCCAGTTCGGCGGGCAGTGCGTCGAGTCGGTGTACGAGGCGCATGCCGCGGCCACCGCCACCCGCCGCCGCCTTCACCAGAAGGGGGAGGTCCGCGTCGGTGGCCTCTTCCGGCCGTACCGGTGTCAGCAGGGGGACTCCTGCCGCGGCCATGAGCTCCTTCGCGCGGGTCTTGGACGCCATCGCCTCGATCGCCTCGGGCGGCGGGCCGATCCAGGCCAGGCCCGCGTCCGTGACGGCGCGGGCGAACTCGGCGTTCTCGGAGAGGAAGCCGTAGCCGGGGTGCACGGCGTCCGCACCCGTCGCGAGGGCCGCCTTCACGATGAGGTCGGCGCGCAGATAGGTGTCGGCGGGCGCGTTGCCGGTCAGGCGTACCGCCGCGTCCGCCTCCCGTGTGTGGAGGGCGTCGGCGTCGGCGTCGGAGTGGACGGCGACCGTGGCGATGCCCAGCTCGCGGCAGGTGCGGAAGACGCGGCGAGCGATCTCGCCGCGGTTGGCGACGAGGAGGGATTCGATACGGGCGTGCGCGAGGCGGGGGCGCGCAATACGGGGGTGCGGGGTCATTTCTGCCTCACATCCGGAAGACGCCGAAGCCGCGGGCGCCTTCGACGGGGGCGTTGTGGATCGCGGAGAGGCACAGTCCGAGGACGGTGCGGGTGTCGCGCGGGTCGATGACACCGTCGTCGTAGAGCCGTCCGGACAGGAACATCGGCAGGGACTCGGACTCGATCTGCTGCTCGACCATGGTGCGGAGGGTGGCGTCGGCCTCGTCGTCGTACGGGCGGCCCTTGGCCGCCGCGGAGGCGCGGGCGACGATGGAGAGGACGCCGGCCAGTTGCTGCGGGCCCATGACGGCCGACTTGGCGCTGGGCCAGGCGAACAGGAAGCGCGGGTCGTACGCCCGGCCGCACATGCCGTAGTGCCCGGCGCCGTAGGAGGCGCCCAGGAGGACGGAGAGGTGGGGGACGCGCGAGTTCGAGACCGCATTGATCATCATCGCTCCGTGCTTGATGATGCCGCCCTGCTCGTACTCCTTGCCGACCATGTAGCCCGTGGTGTTGTGGAGGAAGAGGAGCGGGATGTCGCGCTGGTTGGCGAGCTGGATGAACTGGGCCGCTTTCTGGGACTCGGCGCTGAACAGGACGCCCTGGGCGTTGGCGAGGATGCCGACCGGGTAGCCGTGCAGGCTCGCCCAGCCGGTGGCCAGGCTCGGACCGTAGAGAGGCTTGAACTCGTCGAAGTCCGAGGCGTCGACGATCCGGGCGATCACCTCGCGCGGGTCGAAGGGGACCTTGAGGTCGCCGGGGACGATGCCGAGGAGTTCGTCCTCGTCGTACTTGGGGGGCTGCGCGGGCGGTGTTTCGGGGTGAGCCTTGCGCCAGTTGAGCCGGGCGATCACGCGGCGGGCCTGACGGAGAGCGTCGGGCTCGTCCAGCGCGAAATAGTCGGCGAGGCCGGAGGTACGGGCGTGCATCTCGGCGCCGCCGAGGGACTCGTCGTCGCTCTCCTCGCCGGTGGCCATCTTGACCAGCGGGGGGCCTCCGAGGAAGACCTTGGAGCGCTCCTTGACCATGATCACGTGGTCGGACATGCCGGGGATGTACGCGCCGCCGGCCGTGGAGTTCCCGAACACGACGGCGAGGGTGGGGATACCGGCGGCGGAGAGGCGGGTGAGGTCCTTGAACAGCGCCCCGCCGGGGATGAAGATCTCCTTCTGGCTGGGCAGGTCCGCACCGCCGGACTCGACGAGGCTGACCAGCGGCAGCCGGTTGTCGAGAGCGATCTCGTTGGCGCGGAGGGCCTTGTTGAGGGTCCAGGGGTTGCTGGCTCCGCCGCGTACGGTCGGATCGCTGGAGGTGATCAGGCACTCGACGCCCTCGATGACGCCGATCCCGGTGACGAGCGAGGCACCGACCTGGTAGTCGCTGCCCCAGGCGGCGAGCGGGGACAGTTCGAGGAAGGGCGTGTCGGGGTCGAGCAGCAGCTCGACCCGCTCACGGGCGAGGAGCTTGCCGCGCTCCCGGTGGCGGGCGACATACTTCTCGCCCCCTCCGGCCGCCGCCTTGCCATGCTCGGTCTCGAGGTCGGCGAGCTTGCCGAGCATCGCCTTGCGATGGGCGGTGTATTCGGCGCTCGTGAGGTCGAGAGCGGACGCGAGCACGGTCACAACAGCACCTCCGGGATGTCCGTATGGCGGGAGCGCAGCCACTCCCCCAGGGCCTTGGCCTGCGGGTCGAAGCGGGCCTGCGAGGCGACGCCTTCGCCGAGCAGACCGTCGATGGTGAAGTTGAGCGCGCGGAGGTTGGGGAGTACATGGCGTTCAACTGGCAGATCACGCACTTCGGGTGACAGATGACGAAATCTGTCAGCGGTCAGATGATGGGCCATCCATCGCCACGCGTCGTCGGTGCGCGCCCAGACGCCGACGTTCGCACTGCCACCCTTGTCCCCACTGCGCGCTCCGGCGACCAGACCCAGCGGCGCCCGGCGCGTGGGGCCCGGGGGCAACGGCTCGGGCAGCGGCGGCTGTTCGACCTCGGTGAGCTGGCTGGTCACCGCGGGCGAGGGTACGGAAATCCGGCGGCCGTCCGGCAGAACCGCGGCGTGCGGAACGATGTCCGCGTCGACGTGGACGGCTTCGAAGACTCCGTACGGGGCGCCCTTGCCGGGCGGGGCCGTGAGGTGGAAGCCCGGGTAGCTGGCCAGGCCGAGTTCGACGGCCGCGCTGCTCACGGTTCTTCCGACCGCCTCGGGGTCCGGGTCGCGCACCACCAGACGCAGCAGCGCGCTCGCCTCCTCCTCGACTTCCGCGTCGGCCCGGTCCGTACGGGCCAGGGTCCACCGGACCTCGGCCGGGCCGCGTTTGGCGAGGGCACGCTCCATCTGGTCCCGTACGAGAGCGGCCTTGGCCTCGATGTCCAGGCCGGTGAGGACGAAGACGACTTCGTTGCGCCAGCCGCCGATGCGGGTCAGGCCGGTCTTGAGGGCCGGGGGCGGCGCCTCGCCGCGTACGCCGTCGATGCCGACCCGGTCCGGTCCGAGCGAGGTGAGCCTGACGGTGTCCAGACGGGCGGTCACATCGGGTCCGGCATAGCGCGCGCCGGCGGTCTCGTAGAGCAGTTGTGCGGTGACCGTGCCCACCGTCACCGCGCCGCCCGTGTCCGGATGCTTGGTGATGACCGAGGAGCCGTCGGCGTTGATCTCGGCGATCGGGAAGCCGGGCCGGCGGACGTCGTGGTCGGTGAAGAACGCGTAGTTGCCGCCCGTCGCCTGGGCCCCGCACTCCAGGACGTGGCCCGCGACCACGGCTCCGGCGAGGGCGTCCCGGTCCCGCTCCGTCCAGCCGAAGTGGGCGGCGGCGGGCCCGGTGACGAGGGCGGCGTCCGTGACCCGCCCGGTGACCACCACATCGGCGCCCGCGCGGAGGCACTCGGCGATGCCCGCGCCACCCAGGTACGCGTTGGCGGTGAGGACTCCCGGGCCCCAGCCGCGGTCCAGCAGGTCGTCACCCTCGACATGAGCGACGCGTACGGGTACGCCGACACGTTCGGCCAGCTCGCGGATGGCGCCGGCGAGGGCGGACGGATTGAGGCCGCCCGCGTTGGTGACGATCCGCACTCCGCGGTCGGCGGCGAGACCGAGACCCTCCTCGAGCTGGCGGAGAAAAGTTCTCGCATAGCCCAGGGCAGGGTCCTTGGCGCGGTCGCGGCCGAGGATCAGCATGGTCAGCTCGGCGAGGTAGTCCCCGGTGAGGATGTCGAGCTGTCCGCCGGTGAGCATCTCCCGTACGGCCTCGAAACGGTCGCCGTAGAAGCCGGAGGCGTTGCCCACGCGCAGGGTCATGCGCCGCCCCCGGCCGTCGCTGCGGCAGTCCCGCCGGAGGGCTCGCGCCCCTGGCCGGGCGGGCCGGCGAAGGACTGGGCGATGTCCAGCCAGCGGTCGGCGTCCGGCCCTTCGGCGCGTACGGCAAGATCGGCGCGGTGCGCGCGCTGGGTGACCAGCAGGCAGAAGTCGAGTGCGGGGCCCGTCACGCGCTGGGCGGCGTCCTCCGGCCCGTAGGTCCAGATCTCCCCGTCCGGCCCCGCGAGTTCGACGCGGAACTCCTCCGCCGGCGCCTCCAGGCTCCGCGCGGCGAAGGCGAAGTTCCGCGCCCGCACCCCGATCCGGGCCACATGGCGCAACCGGGCCGTGGGCACCCGCTCCACTCCCAGCGCGTCCGCGACATCCTGCCCGTGCGCCCAGGTCTCCATCAGCCGCCCGGTCGCCATCGACGCCACGCTCATGGGCGGCCCGTACCAGGGAAGCCGTACGTCCCACGGGTGCTCCGAGAGGGCCCACTGCACCGCCAGACGCCCGTCCCGCCATCGCTCCAGCAGCTCGGCGGGCGGCGCCGCCGCGCCCCGCTCGGCGGCCTCGTCCACAAAAGTGCCGGGCGAGGCCAGCGCCTTCTCGACCTGCCGGTTGAAGTCCTCGGGGTCGGTGGCCGCCAGCACCGCCTGCTCGTCGGTCCACGCCAGATGCGCGATCTGGTGCGCGATGGTCCACCCGGGCGCGGGGGTCGGTTCGGCCCATCTCCCGGGCGCGAGCCCGGCCACGAGCCCGTCGAGCTCGTCGCCCTCGTTGAGCAGATCGTCGAGCACGTCTCCGGGGTCGGACACGGGTGCGCTCCCTTCGCCGGTTGACGCATCGTCAGAGCGTCCCGATTCCTCAGAGCGTGGCAGCGAGCGAAGAAACAATCAAGCGTGATTGCATTATTTTTTACGCACGGCGCGGCGCGGACCGCGCCGTAGGTGACGATGTCGCCGCCGGACGGGCAGGCTTCACCCGGCAGCCCCTCGCCCGGTGGTCGATCCGGACTTCCATCGCCGCCCGGACTTGATCAACAAGGGTGGGCAACGGGACCCGAACGGATCAGTTGACCCGCTTCGACCTGCGACGATGCGGCATGCCGGGTCAATCGGGTGCAGTCCGATGACGCTACATCCGGGCCAGGGTGTCCATCGCGTTACTGGTCGGCAGGGCCCCGGCCATCCGCCACGGGGGGAGCGACAGCCGGGGCAGATCGAGGCGCGCTATGAAGCGATACCCGTTCCGCCACACCGGCGGCACGGGACCGTGTAGCGAGTCCCGTGTTTGTCGACGATGACGGTGGCCGTCATTCCGCGGCGCCTGGTACACCGACAAGCGTTGCCGGGCCTGGGGTTGGGGGCCTGGAGCTTCTGCACGTACTGCACGAGATCAGACCACTGTGGATTGACCCACTGTGCCACGCTGACCACCTCCTGTGACGATGGTAGAAGCGCGGTGCCCTGCCCGTCACCGCTTCGTCAGTTCGGGCCACTGTTGGAACAGTCGCCGGTGCATGAGCCGTTGGGGCCCGGCGGGGAGTGCTCACAGTTGGCCGAGACGGGGATCGACTCGTCGGTCGGCGCCGGCCACAGCGTGAGATCCGGCTCGTACCCGGCATCCACGATGGCCTGCTGCGTGCGGTCGAGCGCGGCCGGGTCGTGCCGGATGGGGTCGGCTCGCTCGGGCACGTGGTGGACGAACCGGCCGAGTCGCTCGCACAGGCGGGCGTAGACGCCCGTGTGGAGGATGAGGGCGTGCCAGCCCTCATCGACCACCCGAGACGGGTTCAGCCCGCCGCCGCGAGTGACGGCGCAAGCGGCCATGAACTTGAGCGCCTCCTCGACGATGCGCTCGGCGACGTCGGCCGCCATGTCCGGGTTGTTGTCCTGGACGGTGGCGGTGACGTCGGCGAACTCGGCGTCAGTGATGAGGCTCCGAGCCCCGGCGTGTAATGCCAGTCGCTCTGTGGAAGTTGGCATGTGCCCTCCGATGGTTGGTCTTGCTTCGGGGGTGGACCCGCCCCGGCCGCTCTGGTTGGGACCGCGCGGCCGGGGCGGGGATCTATGGGGACCGCCGACGGTGGGTGGCTCGCCGTCCCGCCCGCGGTCCCGCTCACGGGGGCGCGTACTCATTCCCGGGGGCGCGCGCCATCTCGAAGGCCGCCATGGGCGACAGCTGCCGGGGGAAGTGCGGTGCGCAGACGGAGCAGGCGTAGTGCCTGCGTCCCGGGCCGGTCGCCCCGTGTTCGTCCCGTACCAGGACCGGTTTGTCGGTGGAGGTCTGGCAGCGCACGCAGATTTGGTTCGTCATCCGAAGGCCTCCGCCGGGAGTCTGCCGCCGGGGCCGAAGGCGGCGCCGAGGGCGGCCGGGTCGGTCAGCCGTCCGGAGCCGTCCGGCTTCTCCAGCCAGCCGCGGCCCGACACCGGGCGGTCGAGGGGTGGGCAGTGCAGCAGCCATCCGGTGGGCCGCACGGTGAGCGTGGCCCAGTCGGCGAGCTGCTGCTCTGCGCCGCGGGTGACGAGCCACCATGCGCGTTGCGTGTCGGGGTGGACCAGGACGGGGCCGAGTTGGCCGGTACGGCCGAGGCGCTCCATCGCGTCGAGGCTGCGCCTGAGGTCCGCCTCGACGACGTCCCACAGCCGGGAGGGGATCGCGGCGAGGTTGTCGTTTGCCCACGCGCGGCGGACGCCCGCGGGTTGGGGTGCGGAGTGAGCGAGCCACACAGCGCCGGCGGCGTTCACGCGGCGGCCCGTAGTTCGGCGAGCAGCTCGCGCAGTAACTGTGGGCGGACGAGCCGGGGCGTACAGGAGCTGGGCGGTTCGAGCCAGTGCACGCCACTGGTGTCCGCGTCGAGGCTGCCTGGCATGCCGACGTAGCAGCACTCCCCGAGTGCCTCGGTGCCCGGCACCGTCCACCGGTCGGAGGTGTGCGGCGGGACGAGGAAGTACGTTTTCCGGACCGGGCCGAGCGGGTCGCAGACAACCGGCCCGATGGGCCCGTCGACTGCGGCGCGCAGCAGCTCGACGAGCCGGAGCCCGGTGTCGCCCTCGACAGCGATGGCGTCCCACCAGCGGCCGGCGCGGACCGCATCGAGGACGTGTCTGGGTGGCAGCCACTCAGGCCGCGGATTGTGTGTCCCTGTGCCCATGAACAGGACCGTAGAAAAGTCCTCGAATCAGAGGCGCGCCTGATTCTCGAATATTCTCCGGCCTCGTCCGGTGATTCTCCGATGTGCTCACGCGAGGTCGAGTTGTGCCCTCGCGCGGGTGATGAGGCGGTGAGCCTTGGGCCCGTACACGGCCGAGCTACTCAGCAGCTCCCACACCTTGAGGTACAGGGCGACGTTCTCGGCATCGTCCAGCCACAGTTCAGCGTGCCAGTCCTCGGCGATGACGAGCCGCTCGTCATAGATCCAGAAGCCGTTGGCCGGGGGGATCTTCACCGGGGCGCCGAAGGGCACGATGCCCAGCGACACCGTGTCGAGACCAAACACACCGGACAACCGGTCGAGCTGGGCGGCCAGTACCGACGGCGGGCAGATCGCCGTGTGGAGCGCTGCCTCCCCCATGACGATATGGAAGGTGCGGCCCGGCTGGTACAGCGTCTCTTGGCGGCGCAGGCGGGCGCGGACGGCTGCCTCGGTGTCCCGCACGGACTGGTGGAGGTCGGCGTACCGGGTGAAGACGTGCCGGGCGTAGTCGGCTGTCTGGAGCATGCCGACGACCATCGCGCCTTCCCATGCCCGGAGGGTGCTGGAGCGCTCGTACTCGACGCTGAGAATGTCCTGCACCGGACGGTGGCCGGCGGCGAGTTGACGGCGCCAGGACCTGGAGCGTGATTCGAGGCCCTGTACCCGGGCGCGGAGCTCTGGAGTGGCTTCGGGGTGTCCGACGCCCTCAGCCCACGCGCTGAGGTCTTCGACCGTGGCGGTCTGCCTGCCGGTCTCCAGCTTCGACACCTTCGACTGTGTCCAGCCGAGCCGCTCGGCAAGGTCCCGGCCGGTGAGCCCGGCCTCGGTGCGCAGCTCGCGCAACCGCGCACCGAGGGAGACTCGAGCCTGCTGGAAATCGGTCGTCACACGGTCGAAGTTACCTGCGCTGCAAACTCACCGTGAGGCTTCGCGAGGTGCCAGGCAGCATCGCGGGCCTGGCAGTACCGCAGGACGTCGACAGGGTTGGTCACCAACTCGACGCCGGTCATGCCGTCGCCCTGGTCGAAGTGGAGAAGCGCCACGACGCGTGAGTCGAACAGCCAGAAGTCCTCGGCCGGCAGGCGCAGACTGTCGGCGTCGCTCCGGGCGAGATTGCGGATGTCCTCGCCCACGGCCGCATTCCGCCGGGCGTTGTCGAGGAGGTAGAGCTGCCCCGGGGTGGCCGGGCTGTCCACGATGCGCACCCGCTCGAACCGCTTGCCCTGCGCGGACTGCTGACGGCGCGAGACGCACCATGGGTCCTCAAGGTCCCAGGCCACCCTCTCGCCGCGGGCGAACTGCTGATAGGTGTCGGTGTCCTCATCCGAGGCGTAGCGACGGCGGGTCTCCAGCCGCCATGCGCTGTGCGCAAAGGTCTCGAACATGCCGTCGAACTCGTCGAAGCTGATGAACTGCGGCACGTGTACGGGTTCCTTCGGGCCGAAGTTGGCCAGGAGTTCGCGGGGGACGGTGACGAAGCCTTCGCCGGGCTTGACGTTACGTAGCTGGGCCAGCTCGGCGGGGTCGGTTACGGCGTCGCCCTGTACGAGGTAGTCGCCGGAATCCTCGACCTCGTAGAGCGTGGGGCATCCGTTGTTGCCGGAGTTCGTACCGACCATGCGAAGCCTGCGTGCCACGGTGTCCGCCCTTCCGAGCCGGTTGAGTTACCAGGATGCTTCGCACCGTAGCGGCGGGGAAGGGCGCGCCTCCAGCAGAACGAGGAAACCCGCGATCGTCGGCGTGCGCAGCCATGATGAACACGAAAGCGCCCCCTGGCCTCCCGGAGGAGCAAGGGGCCGTTTTGCTGCGCGGGGTCAGGCAATAGCAGCCCAGCAGCAGCTGTCCGCGACGTTGCTGCCCAGGGTGAGGTTCGCCGACTGCGAAGGCTGTCGCTGCGCGCCCGCCGCAGCCGACGGAAGACCGTGTCGCGCGCCGGCGCGGCTACAGCCCTTCGGCGAGCACCTCGGCGAGGTGACGGCCCTTGCGCTCGCCCAGCTGGGCGAGCTGCGTACGGCAGGAGAAGCCATCCGCCAGGATCTCCGCGTCCGGCGCCGCGCCGCGAACGGAAGGCAGCAGCTGCTCCTCCGCGCAGGCCACCGACACCTCGTAGTGGCCGCGTTCGAAGCCGAAGTTGCCCGCCAGTCCACAGCAGCCGCCGCTCAGCCCGCCCGTCAGTCCCGCCCGTTCACGGAGCTTCCGCTCCGCCTCGTCGCCGAGGACCGCGTGCTGGTGGCAGTGCGTCTGACCGGCAACGGGGCGGTCCAGATGCGGCGGCTGCCAGTCCGGGGCGTACTGGTCGAGAGCCTGGGCGAAGGTGACGGTGGACGCGGCCAGCCGCGCCGCCCGCGGGTCGTCCTCGCCGGCCAGCTCCGGAAGGTCGGTGCGCAGCGCGGCCGTGCAGCTCGGTTCGAGGCCGACCACGGGGAGGCCCGCGTCCAGCGCGGGGGCCATCACATCGAGCGTGCGCCGCATGACCTTGCGCGCGCGGCCGAGCTGTCCGGTCGACACCCAGGTCAGCCCGCAGCACACCGGCTTCGGCGGTACGACCACACGCAGCCCGGCTGCCTCCAGCACCGCCACGGCGGACGTTCCGGCGGACGGGGAGAGGTAGTTGGTGAAGGTGTCCGGCCACAGGACGACGGTGGGGCGACGCTCCTGATCCGAGTCGGAGCCCTGCCCCTGCCCCGATCCCGGCGCCCGAGCGCCCTCTCCCGGCCATGCCGCACCCGCCTCGCTCCCCGAGCCCCGCGCCGCCTTCGCGCGCTTGCGCCACCAGCGGGTGAACGGCTCCGGTGCGAGCTCGGGGATCGTCCGCTCGGGCGCGATCCCGCCGGCCCGCTTCGCCATCGCGGCCAGCGGCCCGGCCCCGGCCAGCCTGTTGAGCAGCGGTGCGGCCGGCGCCCCGGCCCGCAGCCAGACCGGCAGCCATCCCATCGCGTAGTGCGCCGCGGGCCGCACCCGGCCCGCGTAGTGGTGGTGCAGGAACTCCGCCTTGTACGTGGCCATGTCCACCCCCACCGGGCAGTCGCTGCGGCACCCCTTGCAGCTCAGGCACAGGTCCAGCGCCTCGTGGACCTCCTCGGAACGCCAGCCGTCGCGCACCACCTCGCCGGCGAGCATCTCGTGCAGCAGTCGCGCGCGCCCGCGCGTGGAGTGCTGTTCCTCCCCCGTCACCCGGAACGACGGGCACATCACCTGCGAGCCCGTTACCGACGTGTTGCGGCACTTGGCGACGCCGACGCACCTTCGGACAGCGGCCGAGAAGTCCCCGCCGTCCTGCGGATAGCCGAAGGCGACATCCACCGGCTCCCTGGGCAGCACCTCGAAGCGGAGATTCTCGTCGAGCCGGTGCGGCCGGGCGAGCATGCCCGGATTCATCCCGTTCGAGGGATCCCACAGGTCCTTGAAGTCCTCGAAGGCCCGGACCATGTCCGGCCCGTACATCCGTGGCAGCAGCTCCGCGCGCGCCTGGCCGTCGCCGTGCTCCCCCGACAGAGAGCCGCCGTGCTCGACGACCAGTCCGGCCAAGTCGTACGAGAAGTCCCGGAAGCGCCGCACTCCCTCCTCGCTGAGCAGGTCGAAGTCGATCCGGATGTGGATGCAGCCGTCGCCGAAGTGCCCGTACGGCGTGCCGCGCAGCCCGTGCTGCGCCATCAGCCCGCGGAAGTCGCGCAGATAGCCGCCCAGCCGGGCCGGCGGCACGGCGCAGTCCTCCCAGCCGGGCCACGCCTCGCTGCTGACCTCCGCGCCCGGAAGGTGCAGCCTGGTCGCCGTGCCCGAGGCGTCCTCGCGGATACGCCACAGCGCGCGCTGCTCGGCCGGGCCGGTGACCACGGCGCGGTCCGTGGTGCCGTCCGCGACCGCCCGGCACAGCCCCTCCGCCGCTGCCCGCGCCTCGCCCGCCGTGTCCCCGCCCATCTCGACGAACAGCCAGGCGCCGCCCTTCGGCAGCCGTTCCGCCGCCATGCCCGGCACGAGATCGGAAGCCATGCCCTCGACGGTGAGCGGCCCGTACGGCAGCACGGTGTGCGCGGCGTCGGCGGCCGCGCTCTCGTCCTCGTAGCCCAGCACCGCGAGCACGCGCGCGTGGGGCGACGGCACGAGCCGTACGGTCGCCTCGGTGAGCACGCCGAGCGTCCCCTCGCTGCCGGTGAAGGCCCGCGCCCAGTCCGGGCCGTTCTCCGGCAGCAGCGAGTCGAGCGCATAGCCGGAGATACGGCGCGGCAGCTCGGGGAAGCCGGTGCGGAGCAGGGCGAGGCGGGAGGACACCAGGGCCTCGGCCCCGTCCCGCAGCCGCGCCGGAAGACCCGCCGTACGGTCCTCTCCACGGCCGAGCCGCACCCGCTCGCCGCCGTAGGCCAGCACGTCCAGCTCGTGCACGTTGTCGGCCGTGGTCCCCCAGGCGACCGAGTGCGAGCCGCAGGAGTTGTTGCCGATCATGCCGCCGAGCGTGCAGCGGCTGTGCGTGGAGGGGTCGGGGCCGAAGGTCAGCCCGTGCCGGGCCGCTGCCGCCCGCAGGTCGTCGAGGATCACTCCGGGCTGGACGACGGCCGTCCGCGCCTCCGGATCGACCGAGACGATGCGGTCCATGTGGCGGGTGAAGTCCAGCACCACGCCCACGCCCGTCGCCTGCCCGGCGATCGACGTCCCGGCACCGCGCGGCAGCACCGGCAGCCCGTACTCGCGGCAGACGGCGAGCGCGGCCGCGACGTCGTCGGCGTCGCGTGGCACCACGACCGCGTCCGGCACCCGCCGGTAGTTCGAGGCGTCCATGGTCATCAGCGCCCGGCTGCCGGCATCGAAGGAGACCTCGCCGCGCACCTGTGCGCGCAGCGCGGCGGCCGCATCCCGGGAGATCCCAGTGTCCATGCGCCCAGCCTGCCCGAAACCCGGCCGCCCTCACCCGCCGGAGCGCTGAAAGATCCCGGAGACGTCGGGGGAGGTCCGACCGCTGCCGGGACGGCGGAGTCGCCGAGGTACTGGCCAGGAGCGGGCGCCGCCGGGGCCGGGGGCGCACCTCGTCCCCGCCCGTGCATACGAAGAGGACCACCGGGACCTCGTCCCCGCCCGTGCATACGAAGGGGACCATCGGGACCTCGTCCCCGCCCGTGTGGCCGAAGGGGACCACCGGTGTCGCCGGCCCCGCTGCGAACGCCGCGCTCCGCCGAAAGCGGCTCCCTCCGCACGGGGCCATCCGGAGCCCCAGGCTCCGCCGCGGTGGCTCGCCAGACGGGCAGCGCGCGTCTCATCCGGTGGACGGGGGTCCGGACGCGCCGTCCGGACGGATTAGGCTTCCCCCGTGGCTGAGATCCAGATTCCCGCTGACATCAAGCCCGCCGACGGTCGATTCGGCTCGGGCCCGTCCAAGGTGCGTACGGAGGCGCTCAGCGCCCTGGCGGCCACCGGTAGCTCTCTGCTCGGCACGTCCCACCGCCAGGCCCCGGTGAAAAACCTGGTCGGCCGGGTGCGGGACGGGGTCCGCGCGCTGTTCTCCCTGCCCGACGGTTACGAGGTGGTCCTCGGCAACGGCGGCTCCACCGCCTTCTGGGACATCGCGACCTACGGCCTGATCGAGCAGAAGTCGCAGCACCTCTCCTTCGGCGAGTTCTCGTCGAAGTTCGCCAAGGCCGCGAAGCTCGCGCCATGGCTGGCGGAGCCGACCGTCATCACCTCCGACCCGGGCACGCACCCGGATCCGCGCGCTGAGGCGGGCGTGGATGTGTACGGGCTCACGCACAACGAGACCTCGACCGGTGTCGCCGCACCCATCAAGCGCGTGGCGGGCGCCGACGAGGGATCCCTCGTACTGGTGGACGCGACCTCCGGTGCCGGCGGGCTGCCCGTCGACATCCACGAGACCGATGTCTACTACTTCGCCCCGCAGAAGTCCTTCGCGGCGGACGGCGGCCTGTGGCTGGCCGTCTTCTCCCCCGCCGCCCTGGAGCGTGCCGCCCGTATCCACGCGTCCGGCCGGCACGTCCCGGAGTTCTTCTCGCTGCCGACCGCCATCGACAACTCCCTGAAGAACCAGACGTACAACACCCCGGCGCTGGCGACCCTGTTCCTGCTGTCCGACCAGCTGGACTGGATCAACGGGCACGGCGGCCTGGACTGGGCCGTCGAGCGGACCGCGAGCTCCTCGTCGCGGCTGTACGGCTGGGCGGAGAAGGCCCCGTACGCGACGCCGTTCGTGACCGACCCGGCCAAGCGCTCGCAGGTCGTCGGCACGATCGACTTCACCGACGACGTCGACGCCTCAGCGATCGCCAAGGCGCTGCGCGCCAACGGCATCGTGGACACCGAGCCGTACCGCAAGCTGGGCCGCAACCAGCTGCGGGTCGCGATGTTCCCGGCCGTCGACCCGGTCGATGTGGAGGCGCTCACCGCCTGCATCGACTACGTGGTCGACAAGCTCTGAGCTGACATCCGCCGCGCACCGGGGTGCGTACGGCAACGGGCCCCGGCAGCGCTCAGCACTCGCGCCGGAGCCCGTTCCCGTATCAGCGGCTCAGGTTCTGGTACTTCCGCACCGCCAGCGGCAGGAAGACCAGCGTGATGACGATGGGCCAGACCACCGCCATCAGCAGCGCGTTCTCCTCGATCCAACTGCCGCCGCCCGGCATCGGATTGCCGAAAAGCCCCCGGATCGCATTCGCCGTCGAGGAGACCGGATTCCACATCGCGACGGTGCCCAGCCAGTCCGGCATCTGCGACGGCGGAGTGAAGACGCTGGAGATCATCCCGAATGGAAAGGCCAGGGCGAAAAGGTTCCCCGCGGCCTCCTGGTTGGGGACGAGAAGGCCGAGGAACACCCCGACCCAGATCAGTGAGAACCGCAGCAGGATCAGCAGCGCGAAAGCGGACAGCGCCTGGATGAGGCTGCCGTCGGGCCGCCAGCCGACAGCCAGGGCGATCACCGCCAGCACCACCAGGTCCAGGCAGGCGCCGATAACATCGGAGACACCGCGGCCGCTCACCACCGCGGAGGGCGCCATCGGCATGGAGCGGAAGCGGTCCAGGATGCCGCGTTCCTTGCCAATGGCGACCATCATCGCGGTGTTCATGAAGCCGGACGACATGGTCATGGCGAACATGCCGGGCAGCGCGTAATCCCTGTAGTCGACCTCGCCCCCCACCTCCATGGCGCTGCCGAAGACATAGACGAACAACAGCACCGACACAATCGGAAAGCCCAGCTGCCAGGCAATGTTGGAGGGCTGCCGCCGCAGGTGGGTGAGTTCGTTCCTGACAATGGTCATACAGTCCGCGACCGCCCAGTACAGCCGCCGCTCGGGCCCGTCCACGGCCTGTACGTCCACGGCCGGCGCATCCGCTGCCGGTCCATCCACTGCTGTGCTCATGCCGCCACGCCCCCCTGCTCCACCTTCTCCGTCTCTTCCGCCTCCTGCGGCTCCTCCGCGCGGTGCCCGGTCAGCCGGAGAAAGACCTCGTCGAGGGTGGGGCGCCGGACCCCGATGTCCTCGACGCCGATCCCCTCGTCCTGAAGGCTCCGCGCGACCTCGGTCAGCGCAGCCACCCGGTCGGCCACCGGCGCCGTCACCCGCCGGTCCTCCGGGTCGCTCTCCGGCTCGGCGTCGGTCACCCGAGCCACGACCTTGACCGCCGCCGGAACACCGGCGGCCTCCTGGACCACCACCTCGATCCGGTCCCCGCCGATCTCGCGCTTGAGCCGGGCCGGGGTGTCGTCCGCGATCATCCGCCCGCGGTCAATGACGGCGATGCGGTCCGCGAGCTTGTCGGCCTCGTCCAGGTACTGCGTGGTGAGCAGTACGGTCGTGCCCCCGGCGACCAGCGAGCGCACCGCCTCCCACACCTCGTTGCGCCCGCGCGGGTCGAGACCGGTCGTCGGCTCGTCCAGGAAGAGCACCTCCGGGGCGAGGATCATGCTCGCCGCCAGATCCAGCCGTCGGCGCATACCGCCGCTGTACCCCTTGACGCCCAGGTCGGCGGCGTCCGTCAGCGCGAACTGCTCCAGCAGCTCGTCGGCCCGCCGCGCCGCCTGCTGCTTGTCCAGGTGGAAGAGCCGCCCGAACATCGCCAGGTTCTGCCGCCCGGTGACGATCTCGTCCACCGACGCGTACTGCCCGGTCAGCCCGATCCTCCGGCGCACCTCCCGCGGCTGCCGCATCACATCCAGGCCCGCAACCTGTGCCCGCCCGCCGTCCAGCCGGACGAGGGTGGACAGAATCCGCACCGCTGTCGTCTTGCCCGCGCCGTTCGGCCCCAGCAGCCCGTGGACGGTGCCGCGGCGCACGGCGAGGTAGAAGCCGTCGAGCGCGCGCTTGTCCCCATACCGCTTCTGCAGGCCCTCGGCGAGGACCGCGTGATCCGTATCCGTTGTGTCGTTCATGGACTCCCCTCCAAACTGAGTACAGCGTACTCGATTTCGCGTACGGCGTACCCAGTTTTTTTCGCGGCCGCTTAGGATGGGGGACACCATGACGACGACAGAACACACCGGAAGCGGCGACCTCAGCCGCAGCCTGGAGCTCCTCTGGGACTTCGGCGGCAAACCCGCCCGCGGCCCCAAACCGGGCCTCACGCTCGACCGGATCGTCACGGCCGCGGTCGCCGTCGCCGACGCCGAAGGACTTGAGGCCGTCTCCATGCGCCGCGTCGCCACCGAGCTCGGCGCCGGCACGATGTCGCTCTACCGCTACGTCCCCGGCAAGGCTGAACTGCTCGACCTGATGCTGGACAAGGTCAACGACGTGGGCGATACGACGGAGTACGACCCGGACCTCGGCTGGCGAGGCGTCCTGGACCTCATCGCGCACGGCATCTGGGAGATGTACACCCAGCACCCCTGGCTGCTCCTGGTCGACCAGGCCCGGCCCGTCCTGGGGCCCAATGCCCTCGCCGGGCTGGAGATCTCCCTCGGCGGCATCCAGGACGCCGCGCTCTCCGACCGGGAGAAGATCACCGTCCTGACGCTCATCGAGGGCTACGTCCACGGGCTGGCCCGCGGCCACGTCAACTCCGTACGGGCGGAGCAGCGCACCGGCGTCAGCGACAAGGACTTCTGGGACGCCCAGGCGCCCATCCTGGAGAAGGCCATGAACACCGGCCGCTATCCGCTGCTCGCGGCACTGGACGAGGACGCCTTCACCGGACACAGCGAGGCCACCTTCGAGTTCGGCCTGCAGCGCCTGCTCGACGGCCTTGAGACCTTCATCGGACACCGCTCCGGATGACGGGTGCGCCGCTGTATGCATCCATGGAGGCATGGCCACTCCAGGACTCGCACCGTTCGTGCAACAGGGCTGCATTCTGCTCACCACGCGCAAGCGGGACGGCTCGACCGTCGGGACGCCCGTCCATATCGCCGTCGACGGCGACCACGCGTACATCCGCACGTTCGCCAAGTCGGGCAAGGCGAAGCGGATGCGCAATTTCCCCGAGGTGGAGGTCGCCCCCTCGACCCGCCGCGGAAAACCGACCGGGCCGACCTTGAAAGCCCGGGTGCGGCTGCTCGACCAGGGCAGCGAGGAGAACGCGCACGCGGCCTATCTGATCGGCCGCAAGTACCCGCTGGTGCAGCGCTATCTGGTCCCGGCGGCGCACAAGCTCCTGCGGGACAAGACGCTGCACTACGAAGTGCGGCTGCTCGAGGAGGAGCCGGGCGCGTAACAGCCGCCGCGCTCCGCGGAGAGGAGCTCGGCGGGCAGCGGGTAGCTGTCGCGCCATGGACGGCCGGCAGCCGCGCGGCGCCCTCAGCGGCGCCGGAACACCTTGCGCAGCCCCATCACCAGCCCCGTCGCGGCGGCGAACGTCAGCACGCCCATGAGGAGGTTGCGGTCCCGGTCGCCGCCCGTTTCGTCCGCCTTGTCCTCTCTGCCGGACGGTCCGCCTTTCACACCGGCCTCCGCCGCCACAGAGTCCGGCAGCAGTTCTCGCCGCAGCTCGACCCGCGTCACCCGGCTCTGCGCGCCCTCCGTGCCGTACATCAGCGCACGGCCGTCCGGGGAGAAGGTGACCGACTCGCCCTGGCGCTGCATCGGCAGGCTCGGCTGCCCGATCCGCTCCGGCAGACCGCCCTCCCAGCCGTACTCGGCCGCCGAGAAGTAGCTGCGCACCACCAGCCGGGTGCCGTCCGGCGAGAACGCCCCGTCGGTCGCCCAGAGATCGATGTCGGCAATCCGTTCGAAGGTGTTCACACCGGACGCGGAGAGCTCCTTCGGTCCGCGGTACAGGCCGCCGCCCTCCTCGTGCTTGCTGACGATGTAGGCCCGGCCGGTCTTCGGATGGACCATCAGCGACTCGGCGTCACGCGGGCCGCCGTCGTACTGGACGGTGTAGCGGACCGGCGTGACCGTGGTGTTCCGCAGTTCCTTCGGCTCTTGGAACTGGTAGATCCACACCTCGGACCAGCTGCCGCCCAGATTGTCACCGATGTCGCCCACATGGATCCGGCCGCCGGGGCCGACCGAGATGGCCTCGACATCGCGCGGTTGGATGCCGCTGAGGGTGACGGTCGCGACGGTTCGGCCCGTCGCGCTGTCGACCGCGTAGACGTACGGGCCGTCGTCGCTGTCGTTGTGCGTCCAGAAGATCCCGGGGTGCAGGCGGCTGGCGGCCAGGCCGCTGGACTCCGTTATCCGGGGGTCCTCGATGGTGAAGGAGGACGGGGAGTCGTTGTCGCCGGCAGCCGCGGGCGCGGCGGCGACAAGCACGACCAGGGCGGCGGCGCCGAGGCCGCGTGCAAGCGAACGCATGCCCCAAGACTGCCACCTGGCGGGGGTGGCCCGCTTCAGGCCGCGGGCCGGGCCGCGTCCGCATCAGCCCCTTGTGCCCGTCCGCCGACACGGTACCGACGCGGCACCCACGCGGTGCGGGGCCGAGCCGCCTGGTCCGGACCGGGAGCGGAACGCTAGAGGTCGAGGACGACCCAGGCGGGATCGTGGTCGCTGCCGTCACCGCCGTGCCGGGTGCGCCGGTCGATGAACGCGCCCTTCTGACGCGAAACGAGGTTCCTGCTCAGCCAGATCTGGTCGAACAGTTCGTACTTGGCCGGCTGACCGGATTCCTTGAACCGGTGGGTCCACGACCCCGACGGCGGTGGAGGAGGAACGTCCGCTTTTGGTTCGCGTGTCTCGACCGGATGGGAGAGGCCCTCGGTCAACGACAGTTCCGAGGAGTGACCCAGCGCTGAGAGAGTCGGCGCATCCGGGGTGTCGTTCATATCGCCCAGCACCAGGAAACGCCCGTCGGGGCGGGACCTCGCGGAGACGATATGGGCAATGGTCTCCGCCTGAAGGCGACGACGTTCGTCATTCGCGGCCGCGCCCAGCTCGGGTGAATGCCCTGGTTCGACGAACTGGCTCTTGAGGTGGTTGTTGAATATCGTGAGCAGCCGCCGGTCCCGGTCGCGGGGATCCAGGATTTCGACTTCCAGCAAGTCCCTGCTGAATACGCGCTCGGTGTGCAGCTTCGGATGGGCCGCATGCTGCCAGGAGGTTACGGCGCCTATCGGAAGTTTTGACAGCACGGCCAGATCGATCAGCCGGGGGTCATTGCCCTCGATGAGGGTCAGGTTCGGGTACGCATGGCCGAGCTGCTGAGCGGCGAAGAACCG
Organism: Streptomyces sp. NPDC004647; assembly: GCF_040609575.1. Lineage (NCBI taxonomy): Bacteria > Bacillati > Actinomycetota > Actinomycetes > Kitasatosporales > Streptomycetaceae > Streptomyces > Streptomyces sp. NPDC004647. The sequence goes on from NZ_JBEXKU010000029.1 coordinate 40,608, forward strand.
CAGCGTGTCAATGTCTTCGACCTCCTGAACGGCCAGCACATCGAGATCCATCCGGAGTATCCGCTCGGCGATGCTCTTCTGGTCCTCGGGGTCCTTGCCCTTGACCAGCTTTCCCTTGTAGGTGCGGAGCCGCACCTGCTCGGGGTCGTCGAACACGTAGCTGCCCGTCAGTCCTTCGCCGTTCTCCGCCGGTTGAACGCTGGAGACTTCAGCGCGGAAGTTGAAGCGCGAAAACAGATTGTTGAGATTGAACGTTCCTACCGTGACATCCATGCCGACCTCCGCTGTCAGCTTGATCGGTCGGCCCGGCAATTCCAGGGTAACTCGACTGGGTTCATCCTCAACAGCGGCACCGGGGTAGTGAATTACCGGTCCCCCGGCCGTATTTGCGCTCGCCGCGACAGCCTGGTCGCCGGGGTCGATAATGAAAGCAACGGCCTGGCGTCCGTCCCGTCCGTGCGTTGCTCCCTGTAATGCGTGGTCGTGGTTTCCCCCTGTGATGAAAGCGGGCACATTCCTCTGCTGGAACAGGGTTCGCGGAGGTGTCGATGACCTGTGCCCGGGAGACGGGGAGTCCGGAGCCCCGAGCGCCCGGAGCCCCAGAGCCCCCAGGTGCCCGAACACCCGCGTACCCGAGTGCCCGAACGACCGGTGCTCGTACGCCCGGCTCGTCGGACTGTGTTCATGCTCCTCGGCAGCAAGCCGGGGGCTGCCCGGACCTCTCGGCGCGCCATCCTTATGATCTCGTCCCATGAAGATTCCCGAGGCGGTCCACCGCTTGGACGCGGCATGTTGGTGATGTTCGTCGGCGACTCGATGACCATCGGAAGCGCCGGGGAGCACACCTGGCGCTACCGGATGTGGCAGCACCTCAACCGCGAGTCCGGGGGGCCGCACCGGATAGTGGGGCCGCGCAGCGGACTCCACGACCCGTCCGCCGACGCCGGCCCGGACGCCGGGCACACCGGCGACGCCGCCCACGCCGCCGGGTCCCAGGACTACGCCGACCCGGACTTCCCCCAGCATGCCCGCCGCCACCTCGCGGGCTGGGGGGAGGGCTGGCTGCACATGGCTCCGCTGATCCGCGAGGCGGTCGCCGGTCACCGTGCCGACCTGCTGCTCGTCTCGCTCGGCCTGATCGACCTCGGCTTCTACTCCGACGCCGGTCAGACGGCGGCCGATGTCCGCCGTTTCATCGCGGAGGCGCGGGAGGCGAACCCGGGGATAGGAATGGTGCTGCTGCCCGTCATACCGAACATCCGCGCGTTGTCGGACGAGCCCTTCGCCGCGGAGTGCGAACGCTTCAACGAGCTGCTGGCGAAGGCGGTGGCCGACCTCGACACCCCGGCATCGCCGCTGCTGCTGGCGTCCCGCCCGGACGGCTGGCACCTCGACCACGACACCTACGACGGCACCCACCCGAACGCCTCGGGCGAGCACCGCCTGGCCGCGGCCTTCGCGGACGCGATGCACCAGGCGTGGGACGTAGGCAGCCCGTACGCGCCGGCCCCGAAGTAGGAAAAGGTCGCGCACGAGCAGCCCCTCCCCGGTCCCCGGGGCGTTTCCGGTAGCCAACACTCTCGTCGCCGCTGCGGGTCGCCCCTTGCTTCGAGCGCGCTCCAAGGCGTTGGCTTGTGACCCATGGAGTACACGCAGCTGGGACGCACCGGACTCAAGGTCAGCCGACTGGTGCTCGGCACCATGAACTTCGGGCCCGTCACCGACGAGGCCGACAGTCACACGATCATGGACGCCGCGCTCGGCGCCGGCGTCAACCTCTTCGACACCGCCAATGTCTACGGCTGGGGCGAGAACAAGGGCCGCACCGAGGAGATCCTCGGCTCCTGGTTCGCCCAGGGCGGCGACCGCCGCGAGAAGGTGGTCCTCGCCACCAAGGTCTACGGCAACATGGCCGGGGACGGTGTCCCCTGGCCCAACCAGGACAAGCTCTCCGCCCTCAACATCCGCCGCGCCGTCGAAGGCAGCCTCAAGCGGCTCGGCACCGACTACATCGACCTGTACCAGTTCCACCACATCGACCGGACCACCCCGTGGGACGAGATCTGGCAGGCCGTCGACGTCCTCATCCAGCAGGGCAAGATCCTCTACGCCGGATCGAGCAACTTCGCGGGCTGGAACATCGCCCAGGCCAATGAGGCCGCCCGCCGCCGCAGCTCGTACGGCCTGGTCAGCGAGCAGTGCCTGTACAACCTCGCCGAACGGCGGGCCGAGATGGAGGTCATCCCGGCCGCCCAGGCGTACGGCCTCGGGGTCATCCCCTGGTCCCCGCTGCACGGCGGGCTGCTGGGCGGGGTGATCCGCAAGGAGCGGGAGGGCGGCGCGAAGCGCGGCGTCTCCGGGCGGTCCGCCGACGCGCTGAAGAACGCGAAGCAGCGCGAGCAGATCCAGGCCTACGAGGACCTGGTCGACAAGCACGGCGTGCAACCCGGCGACGTCGCGCTCGGCTGGCTGCTCACCCGGCCCGGTGTCACCGGCCCGATCGTCGGCCCGCGCACCACCGAGCAGCTCGACTCGGCGCTGCGCGCGGTCGAGCTGGAGCTGTCGGACGAGCTGCTGGCCTCACTCGACGAGATCTTCCCGGGGCCGGGGCCCTCGCCGGAGGCCTTCGCCTGGTAGCGAAGGGCTGGTAGCGAAGGGGATGCCTACGGGCGGCCGCGCCTACCCGAGCGCGGCCGCCACAGCGACGACGACGAGCATCAGTACGAGGGCACCGCTCACGATCCGGGTTCTCATCTTGGAATCCACACGTCGAGGCTAACGGGGCGGCCGCACGCACCGGCAGTGACCCCGATCACGACCGCGGCTGCCGAGCGGAGACGCCCGGGCCGCGATCATGCCCCCAGCGGCCAGGCCCCCACCGTCTCGTAGCGCGGCTGCTCCCCCTCCACCCCGCTGACCGGCAGATTGCTGCGGACCAGGCTCAGCTCGCCCACGGTCCATGGGCTGCCCTCGAACTCCGCGAGCGCGTCGACGAACGGGCTGAGAGTCATATGTGTCCGGTTGCGCGCGATCGTCAGATGGGGCGCGTAGGAGCGGTGCTCGTCCATCGGTACGCCCGCTCTCCGGGCGCCGGCCGCGGCCGAGTCCGCCAGCCGTCGCATCGCCTCCGGATCGCCTTCGGCGCCCACCCAGACCACCGCGCGGGCGAAACGGCCGCCGCCCGAGAGCCGGAGCTCGAACGGATGGTGACGGTGTGCCGCCCGTTCGAGCCTCCTGCTCAGCTCCGGCAGCAGCTCCTCCGCCACCTCCCCGTAGAACGCGAGCGTGAAGTGCCAGCCCGCCCGGCCGGTCCAGCGCAGCCGGTCCGCCCCCGGCAGTGCCCGTACCTTGTTCACTTCCCCGGCCAGCTCCGCCAAGGCCGTGGCCGGCGGCAGGACGGCAGCGAAGAGTCTCATGCGGCCAGTTTCGCGCAGTCCCTTGATCGGAAGTGACCGGTCGGTCAACCCGACCGCACCGATCACGCAGCCGCGGCCAGCCGCTTCTCACCCGACGGCAGGCGCGGTACGAACTCCACGTGCCGGTGGCCGCGTCGCAGGTCCACCTTGAGCCGCAGTCCGCCGACCCGGACCAGCACCAGACCCACGGCAACGGCGGCGAGCGCGGAGATCAGACCGCCCGCCAGGAAGCCGATCCGGGCGCCGTACGCATCCGTCAGCCAGCCGACGATCGGTGCGCCCACCGGCGTACCGCCCATGAAGACCATCATGAACAGGCTCATCACCCGCCCCCGCATCGCGGGATCGGTCGCGAGCTGGACGCTCGAATTCGCGGTGACGTTGATCGTCATGCCGAACATGCCGATCGGCACCAGCAGCGCCGCGAATACCCAGAAGGCGGGAGCGAGGGCCGCCGTCATCTCCAGCACGCCGAACAGGACGGCCGCACCGATCAGCAGCCGCAGCCGGGACGCCCCGCGCCGGGCCGCGAGCAGCGCGCCCACCAGCGAGCCGATCGCCATGAGCGTATTGAGCAGGCCGTACGTGCCCGCGCCCGCGTGGAAGATGTCGTCGACGAAGGCGGTGAGCCAGATCGGGAAGTTGAAACCGAAGGTACCGATGAAGCCGACGAGGACGATCGGCCAGATCAGATCGGGCCGGCCGGCGACGTAACGCAGGCCCTCCCGCAGCTGGCCCTTGCCGCGCGGCGCGCGCTCGACCTTGTGCAGCTCGCCCGTCCGCATCAGCAGCAGACCGGCGAGCGGGGCTATGAAGGACAGACCGTTGAGCAGGAACGCCCAGCCGCTGCCGACCGCCGTGATGAGGACACCGGCGACGGCGGGGCCGACCAGGCGGGCGGACTGGAAGTTCGCGGAGTTGAGGCTGACGGCGTTGCGCAGATCGTCCTGGCCGACCATTTCGACGACGAAGGCCTGACGGGCCGGGTTGTCGACGACCGTGACCATGCCGAGCAGGAATGCCATGAGGTAGACGTGCCAGACCTGGACCTGCCCGCTGAGCGTCAGCGCGGCGAGTGCGAGGCCTGTGAGGCCCATCGCGGCCTGGGTGATCAGGAGCAGCTGCCGCTTGGGGAAACGGTCGGCGATCACACCGCCGTACAGCCCGAAGAGCAGCATCGGGAGGAACTGCAGCGCCGTGGTGATGCCGACGGCGGCCGAGGAGCCGGTGAGGCTGAGCACCAGCCAGTCCTGGGCGATGCGCTGCATCCAGGTGCCGGTGTTGGATACCACCTGTCCGGTGGCGAAGAGCCGGTAGTTCCGTACCTTCAGCGAGCGGAACGTCCCCGTGCGCGGCTTCGCGGCGTCAGGGGTGCCGGGGATGTCGTGGTGTGTGTTCGGTGCGGGTGCGGATTCTGCTCCGGGTCCCGTACTCAAAGTGCGTTCGCCTCCTCGTCGTGGCGTGCCGCCGTCTTCTCTGCGCTCGCCTTCTCGAGGTGCGCTCAGAGATGCGCAAGCTTCTCCAGCACGGGCGCGGCGGCACGCAGCGCGGCCCATTCCTCATCGTCCAGTCCCGCTGCGAGTTCAGCGAGCCAGGCATTGCGCTTGCGCCGGCTCTCCTCGAGCATGCTCTCCGCCCGCTCGGTCTGGGTGACGACCTTCTGCCGGCGGTCCTCGGGGTGCGGCTCCATCCGGACCAGCCCCTTGTTCTCCAGCATCGCGACGATGCGGGTCATCGACGGGGGCTGCACATGCTCCCTGCGGGCCAGCTCACCGGGGGTCGCGGATCCGCAGCGCGCGAGAGTGCCGAGCACCGACATCTCGGTGGGACTGAGCGATTCGTCCACCCGCTGGTGCTTGAGCCGACGCGACAGTCGCATCACGGCGGACCGCAGCGAGTTCACGGCGGCGGCGTCCTGAGGGGACAGCCCCGCCGGCGGCGGTGTGCGGCTCGATTCCGGCATGTTCTTTAGGTTAACTCATTACCCTGCCTAAAGACCAGTCGCAACCGTGAGCGATGGGCCACACCTCTGCACCATCACCGGGACGATCACCCATACGAGTGAGACGGTGTCGGAAAGTGACGCACGCGCCCCCGGCGGCCGGGACCGTACGGGTATGGGATCTGACGTGCTAAGCCTGCGGATGGACGGTGAGCTGCTCGACCGGGTCCGGCAGCACGCCGCGAAACGCGGAATGAGCGTCCAGGACTACGTGGTCCGGACACTCATGCGCGACGACTTCGACGAGCGCTTCAACGCGGCGGTCGACGAGACGGAGAAGTTCTACGGGGTGACCTGAGTGGTCATCGGTCAGCTGACACCGAGTGCCTGCTCGATCGGGCCGAGCAGGAAGTAGACCAGGAAGCACAGCCCCACGACGTTCAGCAGCCACGGGATCGTACGGAAGCGGCCCGTCGCCGTCCGCAGCAGGATGAAGGACAGCACCCCAAGACCGATGCCGTTGGTGATGCTGTACGTGAACGGCATCGAGACCATGGTCAGGAACGCCGGCGCCCCGACCGTCGGATCGCTCCAGTCGATACCCCTGACGTTCGACGCCATGATCAGGAATCCGACGACGACCAGAGCCGGGGTCGCCGCCTGCGAGGGGACCACCGTCGCGAGCGGCGTGAGGACCAGGGCCAGCAGGAAGCAGGCGCCGGTCACCAGATTCGCCAGCCCCGTACGGGCACCCTCGCCGACACCCGCCGTGGACTCCACGAAGCAGGTCGTCGCCGAGGCCGAGCCGAATCCGCCCGCCGCGACGGCCACACCGTCGACCATCAACACCCTGCCCATGCCGGGCAGCCGGCCCTGCTCGTCGGTCAGGCCCGCCTCCTCGCCCACGCCGATGATGGTGCCCATCGCGTCGAAGAAGCCGGACAGCAGCACGGTGAAGACGAACAGGCAGCCGGTGACCAGACCGACCTCGCGGAAGCCGCCGAACAGGCTCACCTCGCCGATCAGCCCGAAGTCCGGGGTGCCCACGATGCTGTCGGGCACCTTGGGGACGGTCAGGCCCCAACTCTCGTCCGGGATGGTGGCGACGGCGTTGATGAGGATCGCGACACCGGTCATCGCGACGATGCCGAGCAGGATCGCGCCCTTGGTCTTACGGACGACCAGCACGAAGGTGAGGGCCAGTCCGAGCACGAAGACCAGCACCGGCCAGCCCTCCAGCCGCCCGCCGGTGCCCATCCCCAGCGGGACGGTGGTGTGCGCGGAGTCCGGGTTGCGGGTGACGAATCCGGAGTCGACCAGGCCGATCAGCGTGATGAACATGCCGATGCCGATCGCGATGGACCGGCGCAACCCGGCAGGGATCGCGTCCAGTACGCGCTGCCGGAGGCCCGAGGCGACCAGGACCATCAGCGCCAGGCCGGCCAGGGCCACCATGCCCATCGCGTCCGGCCAGCTCATCTTGGGAGCGAGCTGGAGCGAGACGACGGCGTTGATGCCCAGGCCCGCGGCGAGCGCGATCGGGACGTTGCCGATGATGCCCATCAGGACCGTGGTCAGACCCGCCATCAGGGCGGTGGCGGTGACCAGCTGTCCGGTGTCCAATTGCTGGCCGAACTTGTCCACACCCGCACCCAGGATGATCGGGTTCAGTACGACGATGTAGGCCATCGCGAAGAACGTGGCCAGCCCGCCGCGAATCTCCCGCGGGACGTTCGACCCCCGCTCTGAGATCCGGAAGAAACGGTCCAGCTTGTTCCTCGGCTCAGCGGGAGACGGCGGAGGGGCATCGGCGTCAGCTATGACCGAGGGGGGCGGCATACGGGACCTCAGTGGTACGGGCCTGGGGGGGCGGCGCGGCGGGCGAAGCAACCTGCGAAGGTGAATATCCGGTCCACCGCCGGACGATCACACGAATAAGTCCAGTCAGTCCCGGACCGGGACAGTATGAATGCATAGGCCATAGATCTCCAATCTCCGCGCGTAGACCCAGTCGCCTCCAGCCCCGGCAGTTCGAGCGGCCCCGGCCCGTAAGCTGTGCGCATGACCAAGTGGACCCCCAGGCACGAGGCGCCTGAGCCCCTTGAGGGCAATGTGGTGGGCACCATCACCGGCGGCACCGTCCTGTGGTTCGTCCTCTTCCTCGTCCAGCTCCCCTTCTACGGCTGGTTCGACGACCACGGACATCTGTGGTGGGTCTGGACCTGCCTGGCCGGCGCGGGACTCGGGCTCATCGGTATCTGGTACGTCCGCAGGCGCGACGCCGCCCTCCGGCGGGCGGCGGGCGACGCGGGGGCAGGCACGCCCGGCGCGGGCACCTCCGGGGCCGACCCGGACAGCGCCCCCGGCGGTACCGGAGCCTGATCCTCGGCGGCAGGCCCCTGACCGGAGGAGCACTCAGGGGGTGAACGCCCCTCTCCCCCCGTACGGTCGTAGTCATGACGCAGCGGCCTCAGACCGACGGGGGACAGCCGGAGCCGTCAGGCGGGGCCGGCACCGGGCAGGCCATCGACGCGGGCGCGGAGCTCGATCCCGTACACCCCGTCTCGCCGCCCGGAACGCGGCGCCCGGCCACGGCCTCTCCCGGCCTCACCGCCGCCGAGGTCGGCGAGCGGGTGGCGCGCGGCGAGGTCAACGACGTACCCGTCCGGTCGTCGCGCTCCACGGTCGACATCGTCCGCGCCAACGTCTTCACCCGGTTCAACGCGATCATCGGGGTCCTCTTCGCGATCGTCCTGGTCGTCGGCCCGATCCAGGACGGTCTCTTCGGCTTCGTCATCGTCGCCAACACCGCGATCGGCATCGTCCAGGAGCTGCGTGCCAAGAAGACCCTTGACGCCCTCGCCGTGATCGGCGAGTCCCGGCCGACGGTCCGTCGCGACGGCGTCTCCGCCGAGATCCACACCTCGGAGATCGTCCTCGGGGACCTCGTCGAACTCGGCCCCGGCGACAAGGCGGTGGTCGACGGCGAGGTGGCCGAGGCCGACAGTCTGGAGATCGACGAGTCGCTGCTCACCGGCGAGGCGGATCCGGTGGTGAAGCAGCCGGGCGACCCGGTGATGTCGGGCAGCTTCGTCGTCGCGGGCGGCGGTGCGTTCACCGCGACCAAGGTCGGCCGTGAGGCCTACGCCGCCCAGCTCGCCGAGGAGGCTTCCCGTTTCACCCTGGTCCGCTCCGAGCTGCGCAGCGGCATCAGCCAGATCCTCAAATACATCACCTGGATGATGATTCCGACCGCGATCGGACTCATCATCAGCCAGAGCGTCGTGCAGGAACACGACTGGCGCGAAGCGGTCCGCCGGATGGTCGGCGGCATCGTCCCGATGGTGCCCGAGGGCCTGGTCCTGCTGACCTCCGTGGCCTTCGCGATCGGCGTCATCCGGCTCGGCCGCAAGCAGTGCCTCGTACAGGAGCTGCCCGCGATCGAGGGCCTGGCGCGGGTCGACGTCGTCTGCCTGGACAAGACCGGCACGCTCACCGAGGGCGGCATGGACGTCCACGCGTTGCGGCTGCTCGGCTCCGCGACCGACGACTCCGGCAGCGAAAGCGGCCGGGGCGCGGGGGGAACGGGGAGCAGTGGCCGGGGCGCGGGGAGCGGCCCGGACGAGAGCCATGTACGCAGCGTGCTGGGGGCCCTCGGAGCATCGGACACCCGGCCCAACGCCAGCCTCCAGGCGATCATCCAGGCCTATCCCGACGGCCGGGACTGGCGCGCCACACAGACACTGCCGTTCTCCTCCGCCCGCAAGTACAGCGGCGCCAGCCTCACGGCGGAGGGGGGCGGGCACAACACCTGGCTGCTGGGCGCGCCCGACGTCCTGCTGCCCGCCGGTGACCCGGCACTCGCCGAGATCGACCAGCTCAACACCCAGGGCCTGCGGGTACTGCTGCTCGCCCGCTCCGACCGCGCGCTGGACGACCCGGCGGTGGCACAGGAGGTACGGCCCACCGCCCTGGTCGTCCTGGAGCAGCGGCTCCGCCCGGAGGCCTCGGGCACCCTCCGCTACTTCGCCGATCAGCACGTCGACGCGAAGATCATCTCCGGCGACAACGCGGTGTCGGTCGGCGCGGTCGCGGGGAAGCTGGGACTGCCCGGGGCGGGATCGCCGGTGGACGCCCGGAAGCTGCCCGCCGAATTGGACCGGATGGCCCAAGTGCTGGACGACAGCACGGTGTTCGGGCGGGTCAGCCCGCAGCAGAAGCAGGACATGGTGGGCGCGCTCCAGTCCCGCGGCCATACGGTCGCGATGACCGGCGACGGCGTGAACGACGTACTCGCCCTGAAGGACGCCGACATCGGCGTCTCGATGGGCTCGGGGTCGGAGGCGACCCGGGCCGTCGCGCAGATCGTGCTGCTCAACAACAGCTTCTCGACACTGCCGTCGGTGGTGGCCGAGGGCCGCCGGGTGATCGGCAACATCACCCGGGTCGCGACCCTCTTCCTCACCAAGACGGTCTACTCGGTGCTGCTGGCGATCCTGGTCGTCTGCTCGCAGGTCCCCTACCCCTTCCTCCCGCGGCATCTGACGCTGCTGTCGACGCTGACGATCGGCGTTCCGGCCTTCTTCCTGGCCCTGGCCCCCAACAAGGAACGGGCGAGACCGGACTTCGTCCGTCGGGTCATGCGGCACGCCATCCCGGCGGGGATCATCGCAGGGGCCGCCACCTTCACGACGTATCTGATGGCCCGGCGCTACTACAGCGGCTCCGGCGCTCTTCCCGCGGAGACCAGCGCCGCCACCCTGACGCTCTTTCTGATCGCGATGTGGGTGCTGGCGATCGTCGCCCGGCCGTACACCTGGTGGCGGATCGGGCTGGTGCTGACGATGGGGCTGGGATTCCTGGTCGTGATCGCCACGCCGTGGCTGCAGACGTTCTTCGAGCTGAAGCTGGTGGGGAGAACGATGCCGTGGACGGCGGTCGGTGTTGCGGCGCTGGCCGGGGTGGCGCTGGAGCTGTCGTGGCTGTGGGTGGAGAGGAAGTACCCCTGCGGGGAACCCCGCGGCCCCGAACCGAACGGCTAGCCCTGGCCGCAGGAGTCACGGGGGTGGCCGAAGGCACCGCGCTCCCCGGCCGTCCTCCCGTCCGACGGCCCGGTCGGGGTACGCGGCGTGCGCCCACCCGTCCCCGCTTCCGGTTCCGCCGCCCCCGCACCGCGCGGACTGCCTCGAACCGGCTGGGGCTGCCCCGCCGCTGCGGGCTCGGCAGTCCGCGGGCCGGCCTGTTGCGCCTCGCGTCGCCTCCGTTCCTGCCGCCATGGCCATGGACCCACGCGTCCTGGTCGTCAAGCACGGCCGACCGCCTGCGTCGCCGTCCGAGAGTGCGTTCGGCGCGGTCGACGGCACGGTGCGGTCGTGCGGCGGCCGGCGTTCGGTCCCGGGGCGGCCGAGCGGCGGCCGGCCCCCGGGCGCGGCGCGGGACGCTACCGGTCGAACCAGCGGGCCCGCGCCAGTTCCTCCGTGCGGGAGAGGTCCTCCAGGAGCGCCGCGACCTCGAATCGCCGCGGCCAGTCACCCACCGCCCAGGCCAGGCCCGCCGCCACGCCCTCCACGGTCGCCGCGTGCAGCACACCGTCCGGCGTCCGGCGCCAGTCGGTCTCCACGCCGTCGACGAACAGTTCCTCGTACTCGACATAGGACGCGGGCGTCGCCGGGCCGAGGAGTGTGCGTACGGCGTCGGGCACCTCGTGCGTCTCTCCCGCCTGCTCTCCGGCGGCGTCCCCGCCGGAGGCGACCCGGCCCTCGTACGCATCGCTGAGCCGCCGCACCTGGAGCAGTTCCGCCAGGTCCGCCGCCAGCCCGGGGCGTACGGGCAGCAGGGCCCGGCCCGCGGCCAGCGGCATCAGGTCCGGGGCGTCCGCGACCAGCGCGTCCGCGGCGTCCACGACCTGCACCTCGCCGTCCACCACGGCCCGCAGCTCGTCGGGCAGTGTCACCTGCTCGGGGTCGAGGTCCGCCAGCAGTCCGTACAGAGCGTGCAGTTGGGCGGCGGTGACCGGCCGGCCGGGGTCGGCGAGTCGGGCCAGCAACTCGGCCGCACCGCCCGGCTCGTCGAGCAGCGCCACCACCGAGGTACGCACCCCGAGCGCACGCAGCACCTGCTCATCGTCGAAGCCGTGCGCGTCCACGGACTCGTAGAGTCCGGCAAGCAGCGGGTCGCCGCCGGCGGCCCGGAGTCCGGCGGGTCGGCGCCCGTCCAGCACCGGCTGGCCGCGCAGCCACCATGCGGCGTACGGGCGTACGGTCTCGGTCGTCCCGTCCGGCAGCAGAATGCGTACGGATGCCGTCAGCGCGTCCCGCAGCGGCGGCTGGGCGAGCAGTGCGAGGGCCTGCAGCCAGGCGTCGTCGTCCACCAGGTCGAGGTCGCGGACGGCGACGATCTCGGTGGCGACCGGCGGCACGGGGGTGTCGGGCAGCCGGTCGAGCACGTCCTCGCACCACACGTCCACCGAGTCGAGCAGCCCGACGTCGTCCGGCTCCGCGAACTCGCTGTCGCGCGGCTCGAGTTCATCGGGGTCGAGGACGACATCCGTGGCCCGTACGAGTGCGAAGTTCGCCAGCACGCCGACTGCCGTGAGGGGCTGCTCGCCCCACCGTTCGGCGAGTTCCGGATCGCAGGCGGCGAGCTCGCCTTCGCGGATGACCTGCTCGAACGGGCTGCCGGGGAAGACCAGTTCACCGGCCGGGGCCGGCTCGCCCTCGTCGTCGGGGAGTGCGAGCGCGGCGAGCCAGGGCTCGTCGCCGGGTGCGAGCTGCGCGTCCCGTACGAGTCCGAGGACGGCCTCGGCCAGCTCCTCGGCGTCCAGGGCCTCCTCATCCCAGATCTCGCCGCTGTCGAGGGAGCCCGCGACGGCGGCCCGCACCTGAGGGGTGGTGAGGACGGCGCGGGGCGTGGCGGGGGTCGCGCCCAGCTTCTCGAGGAGCGGGTGGGCGGCGTCGGGGTGGGCGACCTTGAGGCCGAGGCGCGCGAGGGTGGCCGCGCTGGTCGTCCCCGGTGCGGGGGCGGTCTCGGACGCGGGGGCCGGGATGCGGGTCGCGCCGACGACGACGTCGGCCACATCCGGATGGCGGCGCTCCGCGGCGGTGTCCTCGGTGCCGGGGAGCGGCAGCAGAACCTGCCGGGGCCCGATGGTCGTCCGGCCGTCGGCGAGCGGCACGGGCAGACCGCTGAGACGGTCGGGGTCGGTGCCGGTGAGGCTGTCGTACAGCCGCCGCCACCAGGAGGGGGCGCGCTCGACGCCGGCGAGCCGGTCGATGGCCTCGCCGAGCGGCACGCGCGCGACTCCCAGCGCGCGCAGTTCGGCCCGGCGCTCGAGTCCGGCGGGGAGCAGACCGGGGAACAGCTCGGCGAGCACGCGTACGGTCCCGGCCCCGGCGCCTTCGAGGATCTCGGCGTCGACCGGCCGCAGGGCGTCCGTCCCCTCGGCGGTGCCGCTGCCGCTTCCGGCGAGGGGGTCGTCCCAGCCGACGGCGTCGACATCGACGTCCGCCCGGCGCCCGGCGGCACCGGGAGCCTCCGTCCGCCGGCCGGCCGCCTCGTCCCCGGCACGGACGGCGCTTCGCACCGACCCGCCGTGATCGCCGAGCGGAGCGCTCGGCGCGGCGGGCGGGCCCCCGGCCGCCGACTCGCGGGCGTCCGGACCGGCGCCTGAGCCGAAGCCACCCGGCCGCAGGCCCGGGAGCTCCTCCCAGGGCTCGCCGGACTCCGCCGCCGCACGGTCCGTCCCCGCCCCTGGCGCGGGCGACGCCGCGCTGGGGAGGAAGGGGACGCGCGGCAGGAGCCGGAGGATTTCCGCGCGGAGGCGGCCGTCCAGTTCGCCCTTGCCGAGCGGGCCGGGTACGAGGTCGATCGTGCCGGTGCCGACGGGCCGCCAGTCGCGCACCAGCGAGAGGTACGCCTCCGCCGCCCGTTCCACCAGGAAGTCCGTGAGCGGGCCGGGTGCCGCGTGGCGGCGGGTCGGCTCCAGCGGGAGTGAGGCGATCAGCAGGGCGGGCAGGCCGAGCGGTTCGTCCGTGGGCGTGGGTGCGTGTACGACGGGCGCGGTGCCGGGCCGTACCGGAGCGCCGCCCTCCGCCTCGTCCTCGGCCTCACTCACGGGTACGGCCCAGGTCACCGACCACACCGGGCGCAGCCGCTCCTCCACCGGGCGGTCGGTGAGCAGCGTCGCGTCCAGCGGGCCGCCCGCGACGGAGGTACGCCAGCGCGTGGTGCCCCGCGCGCTGTCCTCGATGACGACGTACCGGCCGTCCTGCCGGCGCGTCAGGGTCCGAACGCCCTCCGGCGTCTCCACGACGACCTCGGCCAGGCCGGGAAGGGTGATCAGCAGCGCATCGTCGATTCCGGCCAGCAGCCGGGTGGCGAGGTCGGCGGCCGCGCCGTCGCGAAGCGGCAGCACGACGGCGGTGTCGTACCCGACGGGCGCGGTGCCCTGCGCGGCCAGCGGCAGCCGCAGCAGCGGTACGTGCCCGTCGCGGCGGCGCAGTTCGTCGGCGAGCTTCGGGCTCGCCCCGGCCGCTTCGCTCGCGAGTCCGCGGGCCTCGGCGAGGGACCAGCGCACGCCGCCCGTACGGCCGACGACGGCGGGCTCGTCACTGACGGCGAGCACGGCCGCGAAACCGACGCCGAAGCGGCCGACGGCCCGCGCGGGGTCCTCGTCGTCGCGCTTCGCGGAGGCGCGCAGCGTGGAGAGCGACTCGACGCCGGGGGCGTCCAGCGCAGCGCCGGTGTTGGCGGCGGCGAGGACGGCGGGCGAATCTTCCCCGGCGGGGTGGAGGGTCAGCCGCAGACGGCCGGGTACGCCGGAACGGGCGGCCGCGTCGGCGGCATTCTGGGCCAGTTCGACGACGAGCCGGTCGCGGTAGCCGCCGAGGGCGAGGTCCTCCTCGGCGTTCGCGTCCTCGCGGAACCGGGCCGGGGAGGCTGCCCACGCGTCCAGCACACCGCGCCGCAGTCGCGCCGTCCCGAACGGGTCAGCCCCGTCGGCCGTCGCCCGCACCATCGCCGTGCCGCTCACGTGTCGCTCCTTCTCCCGCACCATCGATTGTCAGCGCCGAACGTACCCCTTGCGCCACCCGCGCGGCTGCGGCCCCCCGCCCGGGCGGACGGGCCCGCCCGCGGCCACGGCCGAGACATCGCCCGGTGCCTCGGCGAGGCTTCACCAGGAGTGTCGGCAAGGCTTCACCCGGGGCACCCGCAGGAGGTACGCACCCGCCACTCCCGACTGCCCACCCACCTGCCCCGGAATGCCTCCCCGCCGCCGTACAGCGCCGACAGCGGATGCCGGACGGGGCCGCAGCAGCCCGCGGAGACGGTGGTCCCAGTTCCGGGCATCCGCAGCGAGCCGGGAAGAGGAAGCGAACGCCGGCCCGCCCACGGGAAACGCCGGCCCGCCCACGCGGAGACGGCACGGCAAGGACCGATGCCCGCCACCTCGTCTGCTGAACGCGCAGCGGCCCAGTCCCACCCGGTCGTGCACCGCCGCCGCGCCGCGCGCGCCCCGCACGACGGGGACCGGCCACGGACCGAACGGCTCGCGATGCCCCGCCCGCCCGACCGAGCGTGAGACACGGCGAGCACCCACCGGCCGCCACCGGAGCCAGTTGTTGTCCATTCCACAACCCACCGCGGCAGCGGCCCGGCCGGCGAGGCCAGGTCCGGCGGACGAGGTCAGGAGTGGCCGAGCTCCTCCGCCGGAGTCGTCTCCTCCACCGAGCCGCCCTCCCGGTCCGGATGCAACGGCATCGGGTCCACCTTCGTCTCGTCGATCACCGGCGGCGCCGGCCGCGGAGGCTTCGGCATGACCGCCGCCTCCGAGTGGCCGCCGCAGCCGTACGAGAGGGATACGACCCGGCCGTCCGCCGGGGAGAACTCGTTGGCGCAGATCCCGAACGCCTGTCGCAGCGAGCCCGCGAGCGGCAGGAGAAATGCGCAGGTCACACACGAGGCCGGCGCGGCCTGCGCCATCGGCGTCTTCGCGCCGTACGCCTCGTCCCAGCGGTCCGCCGCCGTGTGGAGCCCGTAGCGGGACAGAACCCGCGCGCGGCGCATGCCCAGCTCCTCGGCCACGGACGCCAGGCTCCCCCTGGCCGGCGGGACCGGCAGCGCGGACGGCGGCACGGCGGACACCTCGGCGTCCTCGGCCTCCGCGAGCTCCCTCAGGTTGCGCGAGTACTCGGCCTCCTCCGAGACCACGGAGTCCGGCGGCGGCGCGTCCTCCCCGGTGAATCCGGGCTCCAGCCGCAGGTCCTCCGCCTCGGTCGGGAGGAGGTCTCCCGGCCCCATGTCGCCGGGGCGCAGACGCTCGCTCCACGGCACCCACTCCGGAGCGAGCATCGCCTCCGGGCCGGGCAGCAGGACCGTCTCGTCGAGGGTGACGAGCTTGGCGCGCGAGGCGCGGGCCAGGGTGACCGCCCACCGCCAGCCGCGGTACGCCGACTCCTTGCAGGCGAAGAAGTGCGTGACGACGCGGTCACCGTCCGCGACCACGCCAAGGTGCTCGCCGACAGAGTCCTCACCTGCGGCTTCCACGGCCGCGGCCAGGGCGAGCTCGACGGCCTCGGCGCACAGGCGGTCAGGGGTACGGCTTCGCATTGTCGCTGCACTCACAAGAATCGATTCTCTCCTACGCCGTCTCACGAGTGCGCCAGCCAACCGGCCGAGCGGCCGGAGGAGCAGCGGGCGGAGCGGACCGGGGGACCGCGTCGACGTCCGCGCCCGATCGGCCTCGGGCGCACCTGTTACAACCCATTCTGCGGGATCGCGGACAGGCGCGCGGCCAAGAACGACCGCCGGTGGCGCGCTAGGCACGCTACCCCCAACGGCGGCGCCGGGCCCACCCTCCCCTCATCTTCGCTCCGCCGACCGCCCACCGGACATGCCGTCGGCGTCGCCGAAACAGCCATGCTGTGGACGGGTTGGGGCAGTATGACGGAGTGGCAGCCGACTGGTCGTCCGACAAATCGGGTCCGCTCCGCCGCGTCGGCGCGGCAGTGGGCCGTGCGCTGCATCTGCCGTTCACCGCCACCGCGCGCGGCATCCGCCGGGCCACCCACGCGCACGGCGCGGGCGAATCTGGTCTCGGCAAGCTGATCGAGCTGCACGCCGTGAACGCCGCCGGCGACATGATGGTCACCGTCGCGCTCGCCTCCACCGTGTTCTTCTCCGTTCCCACCGATGAGGCCCGTGGGCGCGTCGCGCTGTACCTCGCCGTCACCATGGCGCCCTTCATCCTTCTCGCGCCGATCGTCGGCCCGCTCCTGGACCGCCTCCCGCACGGCCGCCGCGCGGCGATGGCGGGCGCCATGCTGACCCGTGCCGTGCTCGCCCTGACCATGTCGAGCGCCGTGTCGACCGGCGGTCTGGAGCTCTACCCGGCGGCGCTCGGGGTGCTGGTCGCCTCCAAGGCGTACGGCGTCGTCCGCAGCGCGGTCGTACCCCGGCTGCTGCCGCCCCGCTTCGCCCTGGTCAAGGCGAATTCCCGGGTGACCCTCGGTGGCCTGCTCGCCACCGGGGTGGCGGCACCCGTCGGAGCGGGGCTGCAGTCCATCGGTTCGGCCTGGCCGCTGTACGGGGCCTGCGTCGTCTTCATCGCGGGGACCGTCCTCGCCTTCACGCTGCCGCACAAGGTGGACTCGGCGAAGGGCGAGGCGAAGGCGCGCTTCATCTCGCATGCCGAATCCGCCCCGAAGGCCGCGAAGCATGACGAGCCCGGCGTGGTCGGGGCCGGCGCGACCCGCGCGCGCCACGCTCCGGCCTGGCTCCTCAGGGTCCAGCGCGGCGGGCCCAAGCGGCCCGGGCTGCGGACGGTCGGGCCGTCCGTACTGCACGGGCTCCAGGCGAACGCCGCCCACCGCGCGCTGTCCGGCTTCCTGATCTTCTTCCTCGCCTTCCTGCTGCGCGAGCATCCGCTGGGCAATCTGAGCGCGGCGGTCTCGCTCGGGATAGTGGGTGTCTCGGCCGGGGTGGGCAACGCTCTCGGCACGGCGGTCGGCGCGTGGCTCAGGGCCCGCGGGCCGGAGATCATCATCGCTACGGTGCTCGGCTTCGCGCTGGGCGTGTGCGTCCTGGCCGCCGCGGTCTTCGTGCCGGTGATGATCGCCGCGATCTGCGCGACCGCCGGGTTCACTCAGGCGTTGTCCAAGCTGTCGCTGGATGCGCTGATCCAGCGGGACGTGCCGGAGCAGGTACGGCCATCCGCGTTCGCCCGCTCGGAGACGCTGCTCCAGATGTCCTGGGTGGTGGGCGGCGCGATCGGTATCTCGCTGCCCCTGCACGGCTCCCTCGGGCTGACCGTGGCGGCCTCGGTGCTCACCCTCGGCGCGGTCCTGAGCGTCCGCGGGCTGCTGAGCGCCGCCCGGCGCGGCACACCGCACCCCCGCGTGGCGTGACCGGAGCAGCCAGATAGCCTTCGCCCATGACCGTTGCGCACTACAGGAGCAAGACCCGCCGCACCGCTGCCGCCGCCGGTGCCGTGGCCCTCGGGCTCGTCGCCCTCTCCGCCTGTGAGAAGCCGACCCCGCTGGCCACCGTCACGGTGGGCTCGAACTCCGTCTCTGCCGAAGCCGCCTGCTACAACGACGGCAAGAAGCTCTCCCAGCAGGAGCTGGGCGACTGCATCGGCAACAAGTCCGAGCACAAGCTGACGGTGAGCGACGGCGAGAAGGTCCGCGTCGGCGTCGAGCCGGAGATCGCCGACACCGGCTGGGCCATGGTGGTCAACGGCCAGGGCACGATGACCGAGGCCAGCAAGGACACCTACCGGACCTTCGACTTCGACCAGATCTTCGCCCCGCAGCAGAGCCAGGCGGGCGCCGCGGGTCCGGCACCGAAGACCGCACAGGTCGCGATCATCCAGCTGGACAAGGCGGGCCAGGCGAAGGGCGCGTGGCAGTTCACCCTGAAGCGGTAGTCCCGACGGACGGCCGCCGACGACGTCCGGGCCGGGCTGATGCGCCTCCTCGTCCTCACGGCAGGAACGGCAGCAGCAGCGGGGCCGGGCCCGTCCGCGCCGACGCGGTGCCGGCAGCAAGCGGCGGGCAGGGGCTGGTGCGCTACGGCCGTCCGCGACCGGCTGGTCCCCGCTGATGCGCGTCCTCGTGGTCACTGCCGTACGGGCGGAATGCGACGCCGTACTCACTGGGCTGCGCGCGGCGCTCCCTGCACCCGCCAATGCGGTCGATGCGGCGGACGCCCCGGTGACAGTCGCGCTGCCCGGCGGCACCCTGCAACGGCTGGCGCTGCCTGCGAGCGGCGCTATAGCCGCCAACAACCCTGACGGCCCCCCGGGCACGTCGCCCGAGGCACCAGCGCCCCGGGCGCGCCTCGCCGGCGCCGCAGCCGTCACCGGCACGTCCGACAGCCGCTCCGGCGCCATCGCCCCGGGCGCGCAGTCCGGCCGCACGGGACTGCCGACCGTCCCGCCCGCCACCGGCGCTTCGGACGCGGGCGGACACGACACCCCGGGCGGGTACGACGCCCCACGCGGGTACGGCGCCCCACGCGGGTACGGCGCCACGGACGCACCGCCCGACCGGGCCGCTCTCACCGTCGACCTGATCGCCGCCGGGGTCGGGCCGGGAGCCGCCGCGGCCGGCGCTGCCGGAGCGGTCTCGGCTGCCGCGGTGGCGGGGCGCCCGTACGACCTCGTCGTCTCGGCCGGGATCGGCGGCGGATTCCCGCCGGTCGCGCTCATCGGGGCCGTGGTCGTCGCGGAGGCGATCGTCGTCGCCGATCTCGGCGCCGAGACGCCCGACGGCTTCCTGCCCGTCACCGAACTGGGCTTCGGCACCACGACGCACCGAGCGCCCGCCGGCCTCTCCCGCGCCGTCGCCGACGCGGCAGCCGCCGTGTACGGGACGATCCTGACCGTGTCGACCGTCACCGGCAGCGCCGGGCGCGCCGCTGAGCTGAGCGGCCGTCATCCCGGGGCCGCGGCCGAGGCCATGGAGGGCTTCGGCGTCGCCGAGGCCGCCGCCGCGCACGGGCTGCCGGTGCTGGAGATCCGCGCGGTCTCCAACGCCGTGGGCCCCCGCGACCGCGCTGCCTGGCGGATCGGCGAAGCGCTGGAAGCCCTCGCGCGGGCCTGCGGCGCGCTCGTGTCCGTACTGGACGAATGGGAGGGGCCCATCTCATGAGCGACACCGTGCGAATCGCGTACTCGCCGTGCCCGAACGACACCTTCGTCTTCCACGCGTGGGCGCATGGTCTGGTCCCGGGCGCACCCGGGCTGGACGTGACGTTCGCGGACATCGACATCACCAACGGCATGGCCGAGCGCGGCGAGCTGGATGTGCTCAAGGTGTCCTACGCCGTGCTGCCGTGGATCCTCGACGCGTACGCGCTGCTGCCCTGCGGCGGGGCGCTCGGCCGTGGCTGCGGGCCGCTCGTGCTGACGCGGGAGCCCGGTGAGGCGGCGCGGCTGGAGGGGAGGACCGTCGCGGTGCCCAGTGAGCGGTCCACCGCGTATCTGCTGTTCCGGCTGTGGGCCGCCGACATGCTCCCCGGTGGGGTCGGCGAGGTCGTCGTGCTGCCGTTCCACGAGATCATGCCCGCGGTGCGCGACGGCAAGGTCGACGCCGGGCTCGTCATCCACGAGGCCCGCTTCACCTACCAGGACTACGGCCTGCACTGCCTCGCCGACATGGGTGAGCACTGGGAGACCACCACCGGGCTCCCGATCCCGCTCGGCGCGATCGTCGCCAAGCGGGAGCTGGGCGAGCAGCGGCTGCGGCAGCTGGCCGACGCGGCGCGGACGTCCGTACGGATGGCGTGGGCGGATCCGGAGGCCTCGAGGCCGTATGTGCTGGAGCACGCCCAGGAGATGGACCCGGCCGTCGCCGACCAGCACATCGGCCTGTACGTCAACGAGTTCACCGCGGGCCTCGGCGAGGACGGCTACGCGGCGGTGCACGGACTGCTCACACGTGCGGCGGCCGAGGGGCTCGTACCTCCCCTCGGCCGCGACGCGCTGAGCTTCGTCCGGCCCGGCTGAAAGAGCCGGACCGGCTGAGGCCGGCCGCTATACGTCCAGCTGGTCGGCGACCGCGCGCAGCATGCCCGCGATCTTGTGGCCGTGCGGTTTGTCGGGGTAGCGCCCGCGCTCGAGCTGCTGTGTGACGCTCTCCAGCAGCGTGGTGAGGTCCTGGACGATCGACGCCAGCTCGTCCGGCTTGCGGCGCTGCGCGGCGGCGACCGACGGGGCCGGGTCGAGAACGGTCACGGACAGCGCCTGATCGCCGCGGTTGCCGGCCACCACACCGAACTCGACGCGCTGACCCGGCTTGAGTGTGTCCACTCCGGCTGGGAGCACGGAGGAGTGCACGAAGACGTCGCCGCCGTCGTCGCGGGAGAGAAAGCCGAAGCCCTTCTCGCTGTTGAACCACTTGACCTTGCCGGTAGGCACGTCTGTCCTCGTCCTCGTTGCTCGTCGGGGAAAAACAAACACAAAACAGCTCTGGATAGCAGTACAGCGGGCCGTGAGACCCGCCTGGTCCAAGGCTAATGGTCCCGTGCCTGGTGACAAGACGTCGCCGGGTGGTTCCTCAGCGCTCCTGGACCCGATCTACCCTGGTCGGGTGAGCAACACACCTTCCTCCCCCGGTGATCGCCTCGTACGTATCGGCGCGATCGTCTTCGTCATCGGCGCGGTGGCCACTCTGGCCACCGTCGCTCCGCTCTTCCTGAACATGGCAGGCCTGGGAGTCGAGCCGCTTCCGTCGGCCGCGTACTTCGTCTGCATGCTGATGGGGGTGGGCTTCGCCATCGCCGCCGCGGGGGTGCTGCGGTCGGTCGCCGCGCAGCGCCGTCAGGCCGAGTCGGCCACGCGTTCCGCCGCGTAGCTCTCGAGCCAGTCCGGGAAGCAGGTCAGGTCGTCCAGTACGACGTCGGCGCCCGCCGCGCGCAGTTCGGCTGCGTCACACGGCCCGGTGGGGACCGCGACGGACAGCGCACCGGCTGTGCGCGCGGCGCGGACGTCGCCGATGTGGTCCCCGACGTAGACCGACGCGCCGTGCTCGCGCAGCGCCTCCCCCTTGGCCTCGGCCCACAGCCAGCCGACCACGGCGTCGGGCTCCATGCCCAGGTGCGCGAGGTGAAGCTTGGCGTTGGGTTCGTGCTTGGCGGTGACGACGATCGCGCGTCCCCGCCCGTCCTCCGCCGAGACGGATCCCAGCCGCCACACGGCCGATATGGCCTCATGGGCCCCGGGCATGGCGGGCGTCGGGGCGATGGCGAAGAGGGGGTAGATCTCGCGGTAGCGGTCGCCCATGGTCCGGATCCGATCATCCGGAAACCAGTGCGCGAGCTCCTGCTCCAGCGGCGGTCCGAGCCGGGTGATGGCGAGATCGGCGTCGATGTACGCCCCGGTCTCGGCGGACAGCGCCTCGTAGGCGGCCTTGATGCCGGGGCGGGAGTCGATCAGCGTCATGTCGAGGTCGAAGCCGACGGTCAGGGGAGCGGTCCGGGGGTGCGTGGCCATGCCCGCCATTGTGCCCACGCTCCTCGAGGACCTCGGCGTGGGCCGCCCGAAGGCCGTCGAGGAGGCCGAGGACGGCACCCGAAGAAGGCCAGGAGACCCGGATCACCGGCAGAACATGAAGGCAGTCAAGGCCCTGGAGGGACCGGGCTTGCCTGCTCGGTCGCTTCAAGCCGGGTCACGCTCCCGGTCTGTCGTGGATCCGGGACATCGGCTGCACCGCCGCGGACAAGATCCTCGAGGAACTGCGGTCCGACCTGACCGGATGACCCGGGCGCGTCACTGCCGCCGCCTCGCCCTCCACACCAGGTAGAGCGCCGAGGCGGCGGCAGCCGTACGCACGGCCACGGGCCAGGTCTCGAGCAGCGCATCGCCCATCCCGCCGTGCGGGATCGGCTCGCCCCAGCGCCCGTTGACCCGCCCCCACAGCCAGAGGACGGCGCTCGCCGCGACGAGGCCCGGCAGCCCGAGCGCGGCCCACTTCGCCTCGGCGCGCGAGAGCTGGCGGGTGCCGTACGCGATGACCCAGCCGAGGCCGAGCGCGATGAGGTTGCCGAGGACAGCGCCTACGACGAGGAAACCGGCGGCCAGCAGCAGGAGCGGGCTGGGCATGGCGCGCGCGGCCTTCTTCTCGACCGCTGCCGCCTTCCGGCGCCGGGAGATCACGCGCCGCAGCAGTCCCGGCCCGCGCACTGCCTCCGCTCCGGCCTCCTCCGCCTCGGCCGCCTCCACGACCTCCTCGGTCGCCTCGGCACGCGGCGGCTTGAGTATCTCGGGGATCTCGATCCCGCCGGTGAACCCCGGTACGGACTCCCCCGGGCTGCCGAACGGTCCCGGCTCCAGCCGCCACCAGTCGGGGCGTGCATCGCTCGGGCCCAACTCGTCCTCACCCGCGAGATGCGGCGGCGACGCGCCCCCGAACGCGGGCAACGGCGGTCCTCCGGTATCCGCAACCGGCCCGGAGTCCTGACGCGGCGCCGGCACCCGGCCACCCAGTCCCGTGCGCTGCGCAAAGCCGCTGAACCGGCTGCGGGCGGCGGGGGGTTCGGCAGGCTCGGCCGGCGCCGCGGACGCCCCACCGACGGGCCCACCCGCCGCATCCACCACCTCGGAGGGCGGGCCCAGCTTGCCGAGAATCCGCTTCACCGCGGCGGGCGTATCGGGAACACCAGCACGTTGCTGCTCGATCTCGGTGCGCACCTTGGAGACCAGGCGCATCCGATCGCCGGACGGCAACTGCCGCTGCTGAGCCAGGTCGCCAACCCGGCTCAGATAGTCATAAACGAGCTGATCGCTCTCGATCCCCACCAAATCCCCTGCGGGCGCGTGGATTTACTGACGGCACTGCCTCGACGGTACCGGCTTTTCCCCACCACCCCGGACGGACACGTGCGGCGACAGGGCCCGTGACCCAACACGACCGGCACCAGACCCACGGGCGAACGATCGGCCCACCATCGGACCCGGGGGCGGGCACGTCTCCCCGAGGTTGTGCCCACCGCTGGTTGTGGTCGGGCCTCGCGACACGGGCGAGTGGCGCCGCTCGGTTGGGAGGCGTTGAGGCGGCGTGGCCGGTCGGCGGTGCGGAGGACGTTCGTGGGTGGCAGGGGACCTCTTTTGCGGGGCGCCCCCACGGGCGGCCACCGGGGGAAGGGGCCGAAGGACCGGACGCCCCCACCCCGGAGCCACCGGCCCGGAGACCCTGGCCCCGCAACTCCCCCGCCGGGCCGCCGGGCCGCCGGGGGGAGGGGACGGGGTCGGAGGGGTGGGGGTTCCGGGAAGCTGCCGTGTATTTGTGGGCCCCCAGGGCCCGTAAATATACGTTCCCGGACGCCCCCACCCCGGAGGCCCCGGCCCCGCAACCCAAAACACACCGACCCAACCGGCCACCGACCCGCACCCCGCAGGGGACCCGCACAAGCACCGACACAGGCACCGGCACCGCGGATCCACACTCGCACCCCCGCAGGGAACCCGCACCCGCACCGCAGGGAACCCGCACCGGCACCGCAGGGAACCCACACCCGCACCGCAGGGAACCCACACCCGCACCGCAGGGAACCCACACCCGCACCGCAGGGAACCCACACCCGCACCGCAGGGAACCCACACCGCGGAGCGGCCCGCCCGGCGAGGGCACCAGCACACCCCACCCCCCACAGCGAAGCGGCTATCGTGGGGCGGATGACCAGCGAGCGGAACCGGGAGGCGCGCGTGCCGACAGAGCCCCGCCGCGGCACCGCCAGCGGCAGCCCCGGCAACCGCCGCCCCAGCAGCCCCGACAGCCCCGTCGGCCCCAGGGACGACCCCGGCGGCGGCCCCGACCCGACCTCCCCGGGCACCAACCCAGCCGGCACCGACCCCACCGGCACCCGCCCCACCACCCCCCGCACCCTCGCCGAAGAGCTCCGCACCCGCCCCGACGAAGACCTCGCCGGACTCCTCCGCGCCCGCCCCGACCTGCTCTCCCCGGTCCCCAACGACCTCACCCAGCTCGCCACCCGCGCCGGCACCCGCGCTTCCGTCGTACGGGCCCTGGAGCGGCTGGACCGGTTCGCGCTCCAGACCGCCGAGGCTCTCGCGGTCGCGCCCGACCCGAGCCCGTACGCCACGCTGCTCGGCCTGATGGCGGGCGACTCCGGTGACGAGGAGGCCGAGCGAGAGCTCCCCCGCGCCATCGCCACCCTCCGCGCGCAGGCGCTCGTCTGGGGCGGGGACGACCGTCTCCACCTCGTGCGCACGGCCCGCGAACTGCTCTCCCCCGGAGTCCCCCGCACGCACGGGTCGGGCGCCGCGGGCCCCTCCCCCACCGGCCTCGGCCCGACCGTCACGGAGGCCACCGCCGGGATGTCCCCGGGGCGGCTCCAGGAGATCGTCGCCACCGCCGGGCTGCCGGCCACCCACGACCCGGTGACCGCCGTCCAAGCGCTCACCGCCCTCTTCTCCGACCGCGAACGGATGGCCGCACTGCTCGCGCAGGCGCCGGAGGAGTCGCGGCAGACGCTCGCCCGGCTGGTCTGGGGACCTCCGTACGGAACCGTGCCCGCCGAGCCGTCCGCGCCCGTCCGCTGGCTCATCGCCCGCGGGCTGCTCCTGCCCACCGCCCCCGGCACCGTCGTCCTGCCGCGGGAAGTCGCCCTGCATCTGCGCGGCGGCCGCGCGCACCGCGTCACGGAGCCGGTGCCGCCGACCATCGTGCCCGCGGCCGGGCACCGCCCGGGACCGGTGGACGCGACGGCGGCGGGCCAGGCACTGACGGCGCTCGCCACGGTGGAGGATCTGCTCAAGACCTGGGACGCGGGCGGGCCCGCCGTTCTGCGCGCGGGCGGGCTGAGCGTCCGCGACCTCAAGCGGACCGCCACCGCACTCGACACGGACGAACAGACGGCAGCCTTCTGGCTCGAACTCGCTTACGCCGCCGGGCTGCTGGCCTCCGACGGCGAGGCGGACGAGCGGTTCGCGCCGACCCCGGCGTACGACGAATGGCTTCGGCTGCCCGCCGAGGAGCGCTGGGTGGTGCTCGCCACGGCGTGGCTGGCGGCCACCCGTACGGCGGGCCTGGTCGGCGCCCAGGACGCGAAGGGGCGCACCCTCGCCGCGTTGGGCCCGGGCCTCGACCGCTCTCCGGCCCCGTCGATCCGCCGCCGCACCCTCGAACTCCTCGCCTTCCTCCCGCAGAGCGCATCGGCTGACCCGGAGTCGCTGCTGGCACGACTGCGCTGGGAACACGGATCACCCTCGGGTACGGGTACGGCACCCCCATCACCCCGGTCGGTCACCGATACGGAGCCCGACGGGCACGCCGTCGTGCCGACAACCCCGACCGGCCCGGGTGCCGGAGCCGGGGCGCGTGCGCGCGGGGCCACCGCGACCGGCGCGTACGGCGGCCTGGGCACCACCACCCGTGCGGACTCCGCCACCACCCGTGCGGACTCCGCCACCACCCGTGCGGACTCCGCCACCACCCGGGCGGACTCCGCCGCCACCACCCGGGCGGGCTCCGCCGCGTCCCGGATCGCAGCCGCCGACCGGCCGTCCCCCTCAGCCTCAGCAGCTGCCCAGGGGCCTGCCTCCGCCGAAGATCTCCGCTCCCGCATCGCCCGGTGGACCCTGGCCGAGGCCGAACTCCTCGGCGTCACAGGGCGCGGCGCCCTCTCGGCGCACGGCCGCGCCCTGATGGGCATCCAGGACTCGCAGGACACACAGGACTCGCACGAAGCTCAGCAGGACACGCCGGGCTCGCAGCCGTCGGGCGATCCCGCCCGTGCCGCCGCGCTGCTCGCGCCCCAACTGCCGGAGCCGCTCGACCACGTACTCCTCCAGGCCGACCTGACCGCCGTCGCGCCCGGACCGCTGGAGCGCCGGCTCGCCGAGATGCTCGGGGTTCTGGCCGATGTCGAGTCGAAGGGCGGCGCGACGGTCTACCGGTTCACTCCGGGTTCCGTACGCCGCGCACTCGACGCCGGGCAGACCGCCGGCGATCTGCACGCTTTCCTCGCCGAGCACTCCCGTACGCCGGTGCCGCAGCCGCTCAGCTATCTCATCGACGATGTGGCTCGTAAGCACGGCCACCTCCGTATCGGTGCCGCGTCCGCGTACGTGCGCTGCGACGACGACGCGCTGCTCGCGGAGATCGTCGCCGACCGGCGGTCGGCGGGGCTGCGGCTGCGCCGTCTCGCACCGACCGTGCTGGCCGCGCAGGCCACGCCCGACCTGCTGCTGGAACGGCTGCGCGAGATGGGGTACGCGCCGGCGGCCGAGTCCGCCGAAGGCGATGTGCTGGTGACCCGCGCCGACGCCCACCGCACCCCGCCGCGCACGGCGCCCGCCCCCGTACCGGGCGGCCCGCCCCTCCCCGACCACACCCTGCTCGGCGCGGCGGTCAGGGCGATCCGCGCGGGCGACCTCGCGGCGACGGCGGTCCGCAGGCCGGCACCGGCGGCCGCGGCGGCGACCGGCCGGACCGCGGCGCGTGCCGACAGCGGCCGGCTTCCGCGCACCACCTCCGCCGAGACTCTCGCCACCATGCAGGCGGCCGCCCTCACCAGCAGCGCGGTCTGGATCGGCTACGTCAACGCGGACGGTGCGGCCAGCCAGCGTGTGATCGCGCCGGTGCGTGTGGAGGGCGGATTCGTCACGGCGTTCGACCACACGGCGGACGAAGTGCGCACGTATCCTCTGCACCGCATCACCGGTGTCGCCGAACTCGCCGACGAACCGACGTAACCGACGGAGCCGACGAACCGACGGAGCCGACGGAGCCGACGGAGCCGACGGAGGCACGTAAGCGACGCGACACGTAGCCGACACGGGCGAGGCGGCGGCTCATGGCGCAGCCGAAGCTGCCCGATGCGATCCGAGACACCCGGGACCACCGATGCGCCCGGGGCACCCGGGGCACCCGAGGTGTGCCCGCCCCACCAACGACCGCCGCCGCGACCTCCGCGGATGCGACACTGGATGTTTGGCCTCGCCGGCCGTACCGGCCACCCGGGCCGCATCACCGTAGAAAGGGCCAGGCGTGAACGGACCTCTCATCGTCCAGAGCGACAAGACGCTGCTCCTGGAAGTCGACCACGAGCAGGCGGACGCATGCCGCCGCGCCATCGCGCCCTTCGCTGAGCTGGAGCGCGCTCCCGAGCACATCCACACCTACCGGGTGACCCCGCTCGGCCTGTGGAATGCCCGAGCCGCCGGACACGACGCCGAGCAGGTCGTCGACGCGCTCGTCGAGCACTCCCGCTACCCGGTGCCGCACGCCCTGCTCGTCGACGTCGCCGAGACGATGGCCCGCTACGGCCGGCTGCGGCTCCTCAAGCACCCCACCCACGGCCTCGTCCTGGAGTCCACCGACCGCCCGGTCCTGGAGGAGATCCTCCGCTCCAGGAAGATCCAGCCCCTCGTCGGCATCCGCGTCGACTCCGACACGGTCGCCGTGCACCCCTCCGAGCGCGGCCAGATCAAGCAGACCCTCCTCAAGCTCGGCTGGCCCGCCGAGGACCTGGCCGGTTACGTCGACGGCGAGGCGCACGCCATCGAGCTGCACGAGGACACCTGGGCGCTGCGCCCGTACCAGAAGCAGGCCGTCGAGGGCTTCTGGCACGGCGGCTCCGGCGTCGTCGTGCTGCCCTGCGGCGCGGGCAAGACGCTCGTGGGCGCAGGCGCGATGGCCACCGCCAAATCCACCACCCTCATCCTCGTCACGAACACCGTCTCCGCCCGTCAGTGGAAGTCCGAGCTGATCAAGCGCACCTCGCTCACCGAGGAGGAGATCGGCGAGTACAGCGGCACCCGCAAGGAGATCCGGCCGGTCACTATCGCCACGTACCAGGTCCTCACCACCAGGCGGAAGGGCGTCTATCAGCACCTGGAGCTGTTCGACTCCCGCGACTGGGGCCTGATCGTCTACGACGAGGTGCATCTGCTGCCCGCACCGGTCTTCAAGTTCACCGCCGATCTCCAGGCCCGTCGCCGCCTCGGTCTCACCGCCACCCTCGTACGGGAGGACGGCCGTGAGTCGGACGTCTTCTCGCTCATCGGTCCGAAGCGCTTCGACGCGCCCTGGAAGGAGATCGAGGCGCAGGGCTACATCGCGCCGGCCGACTGCGTCGAGGTCCGGGTGAACCTCACCGACGCCGAGCGGCTGGCATACGCCACCGCCGAGACCGAGGAGAAGTACCGCTACTGCGCGACGACCGACACCAAGCGCCAGGTCACCGAAGCGCTGGTCGAGCGGCACCGGGGCCAGCAGACGCTGGTCATCGGCCAGTACATCGACCAGCTCGACGAGCTGGGCGAACATCTCGACGCCCCCGTCATCAAGGGCGAGACGACCAATGCCCAGCGCGAGAAGCTCTTCGAGGCCTTCCGGCAGGGCGAGCTCAGCGTCCTGGTCGTGTCCAAGGTGGCGAACTTCTCGATCGACCTGCCGGAGGCGACCGTCGCGATCCAGGTGTCGGGGACGTTCGGCTCCCGGCAGGAGGAGGCGCAGCGCCTCGGCCGCGTGCTGCGTCCGAAGGCGGACGGCCACCCGGCGGTCTTCTACTCGGTCGTGGCCCGCGACACGATCGACCAGGACTTCGCGGCGCACCGCCAGCGGTTCCTGGCCGAGCAGGGCTACGCATACCGGATTGTGGACGCGGACGAGCTGCTGGCGTCGGACGACGTCTAGCCCGCCCTGGCCAAGCCCGCCCTGGCCTGCCTTCCTTCCGGCCTGGGCCGCCCTTACCCCGGCCTGCCCTTCCCCTGGCCTGGCCGGCCCACTTCCGGGTGGGGGCGGCAGGGGCGGTGACGACTTTTGTGGGGGCGGCAGGGGCGGTGACGACGGCACGGTAACGGGCCCAGGCGTACTCGTGCCGCGGCTGCCCCGCACAGGGCCGCCGGGCCCGGGTGTGCTCCTGCCGCGCCTGCCGGACCGCCGCGACGCCCGCGCAGGCAGCACCCCGAGCCCCGGCGCAGGCGCGCAGGCGTGCGATGACGCGGTGCGTCTCCGGCCGCGTCGGGTTCAGCGTCGTATCACCGGTTCCGGCTCGGCGAATTCGCCGAGGACGACCACGCTGAACGCCGCGCCCGCGTACACGCGGATGGCGCGCAGCGCGTTGCCCAGTACGTGCCGGTGGTGATCGAAGCCGTTGCTCAGGGCGGTGCTGCCGCGAAGGGGGGAGCGGTGGGCCGGGGTGAACGATGCGGTCCTCATATCCCCCATGATGGGATTCACCCGTTCAGAGCACATCGGTCCGCAGACGGAGCCCGCCGTACGGGCCGGTCCACCCGCAGACGCAGCCCGGTCCCCCTACTGGAGGGGACGGACCCCGAGCCGGCGTCAGGGGCATCCCGGGCTCCGGAAAAAGAGGACGGGGTTGCGGCGGCTGTATGTGGCGCTGACTCGCGCGGTGTCGGGGCTGGTGCTGGTCCACGCGGCTTCCCTGCCGGGGGCGTTGGGCGGGGGCGCCGGTCACTGAGGGCTGGGGCGCTCGGCGGCGGGCTCGGCGCCGGGCGATCGGGGCGTGCATCCCGAATCGGGCACTGCCTCCCCCGTGGGTGGTTCGGGCGCCGGAGCCTCCGGAGTGGGGGCCTGGAACGTGTATTTACGGGCGTGGCGGCCCACCGGCAGCTTCCAGCCCCCGCCCCTCCGACCTCGTCACCGTCCCGCCGGTGGGCACCCTCGGGTCCGTCCCCTGCGCCATGCCCGACAGCCGGGAGCCCTCCCGCCGGTCGGCGGCTGCCGCGCCGTACGCGTCGGGCGGCTCGTACCCGCATCGTGGCGTGAGCGGCGTCGTCGGGATGAGCGGCCCGTCGTCGGGATCAGAGTGCCTCGCGCCACTCCTGGACCGCCGCCGGCGAAACCGGGTTCGCCCAGCCCGCAGGGCGCGCCGCCCCGCCGATATGGAAGGCGTCGATTCCGGCGGCGCGCAGCGTGCTCACGTGGTCGAGGCGCAGGCCGCCGCCGACCACGATCCGTGGCTCGTAGCCCGGCTCTCCGCTCCGGGCCGCCTCCGCGAGGAGCGTCGGGAGGCCGTCGTCGACGCCGCTCGGCGAACCGGCCGTCAGATAGGCGTCCAGGCCGGGGATGCCCGCGAGCTGCTTGCGCAGCGCGTCGCGGTTGCCCGCCCGGTCGATGGCCCGGTGGAAGGTCCACCGGCACGGCTCGATCACGGCGACCAGCATCTCCACCGCGACCAGATCCGGGTGCCCCGCGTGGTCCAGAAAGCCGAGCACGAACTCCTCGGCCCCTTCTGTACGCAGCTCCTCCGCCTCCGCGCACAGCGCGTGCAGACCGCCGGCCGAGAAGCCCTGCTCCGCACGGAGCATCACCCGCAGCGGGATGTCCACGGCGCCGCGGATCTCGGCGAAGACCTTGCGGGACGGGGTCAGCCCATCGGCCGCCATATCGGTCGCCAGTTCGAGACGGTCCGCACCTCCCGACTGTGCGGCGACCGCGTCCTCGGCGTCGAGGGCGACCACCTCAAGGATTGGTCTAGACATATATCCAAGGTTGCCACACTGTGGGCCACGGCGGAAAGCCGTGGCCCACAATTGGCTCCATGGCCGACACCGCCACTCACGACATCCTGCTCGCCCGCTGGTCCGAGCTGCTGCGCCGCTGCCAGGAGGTCGCGTCGCCGCCGGACCCCGCCCCGTACGGCGAGAACCTGCTCGCCCGCTGGGCCGAGCCGCAGCGGCGCTATCACACCACCGATCACCTGGTGGCCGTACTCGACCATGTCGAGGAGCTGGCCCATCACTGCGCCGACCCCGACGCGGTCCGGCTCGCCGCCTGGTTCCATGACGCCGTCTACCGGCCGGACCGGGCGGAGAACGAGGAGCGCAGCGCGCGGATCGCCGAGCGGGCGCTGCCCGAGGCGGGCGTGACGGCGGCCCGCACCGCCGAAGTCGCGCGGCTCGTACGGCTCACCGTCACTCACGACCCGGAGCCCGGGGACGCCGACGGCGAGGTGCTGTGTGACGCGGATCTCGCCGTACTCGCCGGCCCCCCGCAGGCGTACGCGGCCTACGCGGCCGCCGTACGCCAGGAGTACGGCTTCGTCCCGCACGACGCCTTCCGCGACGGCCGCACGGCGGTACTGCGCCACCTGCTCGGACTCCCCCGCCTGTTCCGCACGGACACCGCACACGACCGCTGGGAGCGCACGGCGCGCCACAACATGACGACGGAGCTCGAGCTGCTCTCCACCACGTGAGGGAATTGCGGGTCCTTCGGAGGCGTTCGCAACGAGCATGCCCACCCGAGCCGAGCGCCCTGCCCGCATGCCCCTTGCCGTCTACATCCTCGGACTGAGTGTCTTCGCGCTCGGCACCTCCGAATTCATGGTCTCCGGGCTGCTGCCGCCGATCGCGGACGACATGGGCGTGACCATCCCGCAGGCCGGGCTGCTGATATCCGCCTTCGCGATCGGCATGGTCGTCGGCGCGCCCCTGCTGGCGGTGGCCACACTGCGACTGCCCCGCCGTACCACCCTGATCGCGCTGATCACGGTCTTCGGCCTCGGCCAGGTCGGCGGAGCGCTGGCCCCGACGTACGGGCTTCTCTTCGCGTCCCGCGTCATCAGCGCGCTCGCCTGCGCCGGGTTCTGGGCAGTGGGTGCGGCGGTGGCCATCGCGATGGTCCCGGTCAACGCCCGCGCCCGGGCACTCGCGGTGATGATCGGCGGTCTGAGCATCGCGAACGTCCTCGGAGTACCGGCCGGTGCGTTCCTCGGCGAGCACCTCGGCTGGCGGTCGGCGTTCTGGGCAGTAGGCGCCATGTCCGCCGTCGCGCTCGTCGGAGTGGCCACCCTGATCCCCCGCATCCCGCTGCCCGAGACCCGTCCCGCGCTCCGCAAGGAGCTGCGTATCTACCGTGACCGGCAGGTCTGGCTCGCGGTGGCGACGACCGCGCTCGCCGCGGGCGGCGTCTTCTGCATCTTCAGCTATCTGGCCCCGCTGCTGACCGATGTGGCCGGGCTGGCCGACAGCTGGGTCCCGACGGTGCTCGGGCTCTTCGGGCTCGGCGCCCTCATCGGCACGACGGTAGGCGGCCGGTTCGCGGACGCGCATCTCTTCGGCGTCCTGCTCTCCGGCATAGCGGCCTCGACCGTCCTCCTCGTCGTCATCGGCTTCACGGCGCACATCCCGGTCGCCGTCGTCACCGCTTCCTTCCTCCTCGGCGTCTCGGCCTTCTTCTCCGCGCCGGCGCTCAACGCCCGGATGTTCAACGTGGCGGGCGCCGCGCCGACCCTGGCCGGTGCGACCACGACGGCCGCCTTCAACCTCGGCAACACGAGCGGCCCGTGGCTCGGCGGTGCGGTCATCGACGCCGGCTTCGGCTTCCCGTCCACGGCGTGGGCGGGCGCGGCGATGTCGGCCGTGGCCATCGCCACGGTGACCGTCAGCCTCCGTCTCCACCGCCGCGACCGGACCTCGCGCGTGATCGCGAGTTCGACACCCGCCCCGGAACCGGTGAACTCCCCGAGCTGACAACGGGAAAGGCCGCCACCGCGAGGAGGGGACAGACCGACACCCACCACGAAACCGGTGTACTACCCGAGGTGCCCGCGGAACCGGTTCTTCGGCCGCCGCAGCCCCGCCTCCGTCAGCCGCCGCACCAGTTCCTTGCTCCCCACCTCGATCGCGCCCGCCCGCACCGCGTCCCCGTAGCGCTCACTCGGCATGTCGTAGTGATCCCGCTCGAACGCCCTCCCCGGCGCGCCGATCCGGGCCGCGAACGCATGCAGCTCCTCGTAGGAGACATCGCTCACCACGTGTGACCACATCCGTCCGTGCCCCGGCCAGGTCGGCGGATCGATGTAGATCGCCACGGTCAGCGCCCCAGCACGGCGTTCAGGCCGCCCACCGGCGCGACGACGACTCCCGCCTCCGAGCACACCCAGCGAGGATCGGACCCCAGCTCCGGCTCCACACCCAGAGCGTGCGGGTCACCGGTGTCGGTGCACACGGGGCACAGCGGCCACCGTCCGTAACGGTCGAGCAGCGCGTCCTGTACGTCCTGAGCGACCAGCCCCGCCACGTACGCCTGACCCTCGGGCCACTGCTCGACCCACCACCGCCGGTGCGTCACCGCCTCCTCGACGAGCGAGACGACATCGGCTTGCGCCACGT
Source organism: Streptomyces sp. NPDC004647 (assembly GCF_040609575.1). Lineage (NCBI taxonomy): Bacteria > Bacillati > Actinomycetota > Actinomycetes > Kitasatosporales > Streptomycetaceae > Streptomyces > Streptomyces sp. NPDC004647. Next base: position 74,074 of record NZ_JBEXKU010000029.1, read on the forward strand.
CACTCGCCGTCAGGTCGGCGAGGATGCGGGCACGGGCAGCGTGCAGCGCCTGCTCAAGGTCCATAAGGACATTGTCACGCCGCACCGGAGGGGGTTGACTCCCGCCCGGAGTGAAAATACCTTTCAATGGTGAGCGGCAAATTGAAGGAAACTTTCACCAGCTCGGTCTCGGCAGCCCGGTCGCGCGCGCCCGCTGAGCCCGTCGCCCCGCCCGCGCCCGCAGCCCTCGCCGCCAAGGTCCGTACGCTCGGACCGTCGATGACCCGCTCGATGCAGCGGGTCGCCGAGGCCGTGGCCGGTGACCCGGCCGGCTGTGCCGCGCTCACCGTCACCGGGCTGGCCGAGCGCACCGGCACCAGCGAGGCCACCGTGGTCCGTACGGCCCGCGTGCTCGGCTATCCCGGCTACCGCGATCTCCGTCTCGCCCTGGCCGGCCTCGCCGCTCAGCAGCAGTCCGGCGCCGCCCCCGCCGTCACCGCCGACATAGCGGTGGACGACCCGATCTCCTCCGTCGTCGCCAAGCTCGCGCAGGAGGAGCAGCAGTGCCTCGCGGACACGGCGGCCGGGCTGGACACGGGACAGCTCGAGGCCGCGATCGGCGCGCTCGCCACCGCACGCCGGATCGACGTGTACGGCATCGGCGCGTCAAATCTCGTCGCCCATGACCTGGTCCAGAAGCTGCTGCGCATCGGCCTCATAGCTCATGCGCACTCCGACCCGCACCTGGCGGTCACCAACGCCGTACAGCTGCGCGCCGGGGACGTCGCCCTCGCGATCACCCACTCGGGCCGGACGACCGACGTGATCGAACCCCTGCGTGCCGCCTTCGACCACGGCGCCACGACGGTCGCGATCACGGGCCGTCCGGATGCCGAAGTGGCGCAGTACGCGGATCATGTCCTCACCACCTCCACGGCGCGCGAGAGCGAGCTGCGGCCGGCGGCCATGTCCAGCCGTACGAGCCAACTGCTGGTGGTGGACTGCCTGTTCATAGGGGTCGCCCAGCAGACGTACGACAAGGCGGCGCCCGCGCTCTCCGCCTCGTACGAGGCGCTGGCCCACCGCCACAACCCCAGGCGGGCGTAGGTCCAACCGGCGAGACCCCACAACGCCGGGTCGCCGATCCACGCAGCTCACACCGACCGACACCGGGACGCGCAGCTCACGCCGAGACGCACGGCTCGCACCGAGACCCGCAGCTCGCAGCTCGCAGCAAACGCACCGACCACCCCGACTCAACCCGACTCACGCCAAGACTCACCGAGAGAGCCGCCCCCCATGACCCCCGCCGCTGACCACGTACCGCTGCGTGCCCAGCTGGACACGCTCACCACCGAGGCATTCCGCAGCGACCTGGCCGACATCGACCGACTCCCCACCCTCGAGATCGCGAAGATCATGAACGGTGAGGACGCCACCGTCCCCACCGCCGTCGCCTCGCGGCTCCCGCAGATCGCCGCGGCGATCGACGCCACCGCCGCCCGGATGTCCCGCGGGGGCAGGTTGATCTACGCGGGCGCCGGCACGGCCGGCCGGCTGGGCGTCCTGGACGCCAGCGAGTGCCCGCCGACGTTCAACACCGCCCCCACCGAGGTGGTGGGCCTGATCGCGGGCGGCCAGCCCGCGATGGTGACCTCGGTCGAGGGCGCGGAGGACAGCAAACAGCTCGCCACCGAGGACCTCGACGCGCTCGTACTGACCGAGGCCGACACCGTCGTCGGCATCTCCGCCTCCGGCCGCACCCCGTACGCCATCGGCGCCGTCGAACACGCCCGCGCCCGCGGCGCGCTCACCATCGGCCTGTCCTGCAACGCGGATTCGGCCCTCGGCGCGGCCGCCGAGCACGGCATCGAGATCGTCGTCGGCCCGGAGCTCCTGACCGGCTCCACCCGCCTCAAGGCCGGTACGGCCCAGAAGCTCGTCCTCAACATGCTCTCGACGATCACCATGATCCGGCTGGGCAAGACGTACGGGAATCTGATGGTCGACGTCCGCTCCTCGAACGAGAAGCTGCGCGCCCGGTCGCGCCGCATCGTCTCCCTCGCCACCGGCGCGTCCGACGAGGAGATCGAGGCGGCTCTGACCGCCACCGACGGACAAGTGAAGAACGCGATCCTCACCATCCTCGGCGGAGTCGACGGGCCCACGGCATCGGCTCTCCTCACCGACTCCCACGGCCACCTGCGGGCCGCGCTGGACACCGCCCGGAAGACCGGCTGACGCCCCCGGGCGAAGCCCCCGCACAGCAAGGCACCCCCGCACCATGGCAACAGAAGACAAGAACCGCGCCACCGCCGCCGCGATCCTCCCACTCGTCGGCGGCGCGCGGAACGTCACCTCGATCGCGAACTGCATGACCCGGCTCCGCCTCGGGCTGGCCGACCGTTCGCTCGTCCGGGACGAGGAACTCACGGCCCTGCCGGCCGTCCTCGGTGTCGTCGAGGACGACACGTACCAGATCGTGCTCGGCCCCGGCACGGTCGCCCGGGTGACCCCGGAGTTCGAGCGGCTGGTCGAAGCGGAACGATCGGCCGCCCCCGAACAGCACGGGCCCACCCCCGTACCGCCTGCCACCACCCCCGACCAGCACGCCACCGGCGCCGAGGATCTCGTCGCCCAAGGCGCCGCGCTCAAGGCCGCGCAGAAACAGCGGAACGCCACCCCGTTCAAGCTGATGCTGCGCCGGATCGCCAATATCTTCGTCCCGCTGATCCCCGCCCTCATCGGCTGCGGCATCGTCGCCGGCCTGGGCGGTCTGCTGACCAATCTGGTCAACACCGGCCACGCCGGCTGGGCGACTTCGCTCGTCCCGGCGCTCGCCGCCATCGCCTCCGGCTTCATGTCGCTCATCGCCGTCTTCGTCGGCCTCAACACCGCCAAGGAGTTCGGCGGTACGCCCGTGCTCGGCGGCGCCGTAGCAGCGATCATCGTCTACGCGGGTGTGGCCAACGTCGGCATCTTCGGCCAGAAGCTCTCCCCCGGGCAGGGCGGAGTCCTCGGCGCCCTGGGAGCGGCCCTGCTCGCGGTGTACGTCGAACGGTGGTGCCGCCGCTGGGTTCCGGAAGCACTCGATGTCCTCGTTACCCCGACACTCACCGTTCTGATCTCCGGCCTGGTCACCCTCTTCGGCCTGATGTTCCTGGCGGGCGAGGTGTCCACCGCCATCGGCGACCTCGCCGACTGGCTGCTGTCCACGGGCGGGGGCTTCGCGGGCTTCGTCCTCGGCGGGCTGTTCCTCCCCCTGGTGATGCTGGGCCTGCACCAGGCCCTGATCCCCATCCACACCACGCTGATCCAGCAGCAGGGCTACACCGTCCTCCTGCCGATCCTCGCGATGGCGGGCGCGGGCCAAGTGGGCGCGGCCGTCGCTGTCTACGTCCGGCTGCGCCGCAACACCTCGATCCGCAAGACCATCCGCTCCGCCCTGCCTGCCGGTCTCCTCGGCGTGGGCGAGCCGCTGATCTACGGTGTCTCGCTCCCGCTCGGCCGCCCGTTCGTCACGGCCTGCGTGGGCGGTGCGTTCGGCGGGGCCTTCGTCGGGATGGTCAACCAGCTCGGTGACTCGGTCGGCTCCACCGCCATCGGCCCGTCCGGCTGGGCCCTGTTCCCCCTGCTGGACGGCAACGCGGGCCTCGGTACGACAGTGACCGTCTACGCGGCCGGTCTGCTGGCGGGTTACGTCGCGGGCTTCGCGGCCACGTACTTCTTCGGCTTCAGCAAGCAGATGCTGACCGAGCTGAACACCGCGCCGCCGGAGCCGGACGCCACGGACGGGCCCGCGCCCCTCCCCGACGGCGAAGCACCCCCGGCCCCGACCCCGGCCACCAGATGACGTGTCCGTGGCCCCGCCCGGTGCGGGGCCACGGACGGCGGCGGCGTTCGAACCCCGCGTCCGCGCACCGGCTCGCGCAAACACCGCGAGCCCGCTGCGTCGACTCGGCGCTCTCACCCTGCCCCCATCCAGGTCCGCCACGGCCGGGTGATCAGCTCCCGGTAGCTGTGGTGCGACGGATTCCGGCCCGCGTGACGCAGCGCCCAGTCCTGAGCCTCGGTGACGTCCTCGCCGATCACGGACCGCTGGTCGCACACCGCGCACTCCATCGCGAAGGTCAGGGGTTCGGCGTCCGGCTCACGGTCGGGGGTGAGGGTCCACAGCTCTCGGCGGATCACGGTGTGTGCGCTCACGGAAGCCTGCTTTCGCGGTTGAGTTCGGTCACCCGCGCCCGGAGCATGTCCCGGTGCCCGGCCGGCCGGAGCGACTCGGGCGGGCAGTCCCACTCCAGCCCGCCGCCGGGCGGCCTGAGCTGTACGTACGGCCCCTCGTGCCCCATGACCCGCCCGATCCGGTCCTGGCGCAGGTCCACCACGTACGCGCCGAGATCGGGGATCACGGCCGCCGCTCCCGCAGTGCGGCGACCAGCTGCCGGACCGTCGTGAGGTTGCAGCGCCCCAGCTCGACGAGCGGCTGCGCGTCCTGCGCCGCGCACGACACCGGGTCGACGCGCAGCGACGGCAGGACGACGCCCGCCCCTCCCAGCTCTGCTCGCAGTTCGCTCACGGCGTCTTCCGCCGCACGCACGCGCTGGGCGGCCGCACGCCGTCGCTCGGCAGTCGTCATCGATTCACCATCCACGCTGAGTATTGATGTTCTGCACACAGCGTGTTCATGCGTGACTAGCCTGAACAGGGGTGAAAACCCAACACCTGCCCCTGTGTGACGAGGAGTCACCATGCCCCCGCCGAAGAAGCTCGACCCGTCCTCCTCACCCCGCGCCCTCCTCGGAGCCGAACTGCGCCACAAGCGCGAGAGGGCCGGGATGACCCAGGAGGAGCTGGGCAGACCGATGTTCGTCAGCGGCTCGTTCATCGGACAACTCGAATCCGGGACGCGGCGCATGCAGCCCGAGTACGCCCGCCAGATAGACGACATCCTGAAGACGGACGGCTTCTTCGCCCGCAACTGCGAGGCGGCGACCAAGTCGCGCTACCCCGAGCACTTCGCGGATGTCGTCGAGTTTGAGGCGATGGCTCGGGAGATCAGGGAGTTCGCACCACTGCTCGTGCCCGGCCTGCTCCAGACAGAGGCTTACGCGCGGGCCATCTTCCGGGCGGCCCATCCGGTCGCCCCGCAGGAGAGCATCGAGGCGTTCGTATGCGCCAGACTGGACCGCGCCAGGCTCTTCGACCATCCAACAACACCGTTGTTTTGGGCGGTTCTGGACGAGTGTGTGCTGCGCCGCCCGGTGGGCGGACCCACTGCAATGGCCGAACAGCTGCGCCATATCGCCGCACTCATTCAGGGCAACCGGATCATCGTGCAGGTACTGCTGTACGCGGAGGGTGCCCACGCTGCGATGCAGGGGTCGATCAAGCTGATGACCTTCGACGATGCACCGCCCATGACATACAACCAAAGCATCGAAGCAGGGCGCCTGTTGGATGATCCAGCGCTGGTTGCACAGTGCAGGCTGCTCTACGATCTCGTCGGGGCCGCCGCGTTGTCGCCGGAGGCGTCCCTAGCCCTGATCGAGTCGGTGGCGGAGGAATACGCCCATGAGCACTGAGCACGATCTGAGCGCCGCTCAGTGGCGCAAGTCCAGCTACAGCGCCGGTGACGGCGGAAATTGCATCGAGGTCGCCGAGGAATTCCCCGGCGCCTCCCAGTGGCGCAAGTCCACCTACAGCGGGGGTGACGGCGGGGACTGCATCGAGGTCGCCAACGGTCTCACCGGTGTCGTGCCGGTCCGGGACTCCAAAGACCCCCAGGGCCCGGCGCTCGTGTTCCGGGCCGACGCCTGGACCTCGTTCGTTCGGGCCGTAAAGGACGGCGAACTCCCCATCTGAGCAACGCGTTTGGGACTTCGGATCCGAGTACCTCTCTTCAAGGAATGGGCGGGTGGATACCAACCACCCGCCCTTCCGAATACCGCGCATACCGGCCGAGCCGAGTAATTCCGTGACCTGCGAAACGTCGCGGCGCTCCAGCGTGCCCTGAGGATGGAACAACCCTGCCGGTGTTGGACCACCGAGCGGGGACCCGATCGCCGAGATCCAGGGGACCATCTGTCGGCCGCCGAGCACTTTAGCGCTCGCGCCGCACCGCGCCGAAGTACACGCGCCTCACGCGTCCGCAATTCACCGTCATCCTTATGCCGCAATGAAGACACTCGCTTCGTAACTTCCTGAAAAAGCAGCAGTTACCCCTGAACGAACCAAGCCGGACATAAAGGTCACCGGTTGCAACCAGACGGAAGGAGGGGCAAGTGAAGCTCGCCCAGCGCATCACGGCCACCACCACTCTCGCCCTGACCACCCTCGGCCTCTGCTGCATCACCGCCTCTGCGGCTACCTCGGAGGGCACCAGCTACAACTACTGCGGCAACCCCGTCAACCAGAGCGTGGTCGACACCTCCGGAGGCGACGCTCTCTTCCGGCAGATCGGACTGGGACTCGGTGGCGACGGCACCGGCGGCGCAGGCGGCGAAGGCGGCGCAGGCACCGGCACCGGCGGCGACGGCGGCACCGGCACCGGCACCGGCGGCGACGGCGGCGCAGGCGGCGCAGGCACCGGCGGGGACGGCTCGGTGGAGCAGACCGCGGAGGGCGACGTCACCGGCGGGGACGGCGGCGACGCCACCCTCACCAACAGCCAGGACGGCCACAACCGCTGCGGCACGATCAAGGACGTCGACATCGACAACTCACGCGAACTCGAAAAGAGCGTCCGAGTCCAGAAGGGCAACGAGTTCTAGGCGACGGGCGTCGGCCGGCACAAGAACGACCCCGGCCGACGCCCACGGCGGGAAGCACCACGACAGGCCCCGCAAATAAAGTCCGCAGGGCCCACGGTCACGGCGTCTCTCCGTCACCCACCGCCTGAGTCAGTCCCCTCCAAACTCCGCGTGGCCTCCCGACGGGAGGCCACGCGGAGCCACGTCCGCCCACAGTGACGGACTCCGGCAGGCCGACACCCCCTGCGACTTCAGGCCTGCCGCGCCATCGAGCGACGGTTTCCTCGGAGAAGCCTTCTCAGGCTGATTCGACTTTCAGCGGCGATGCCGGCCATAGCGCCAAATGGCGGAAAGCATTCCCTCCCGCCGCACATCATGGAATCCCGCGCGTCAGCGGCTTCAGGGCGAACTACATGCCTCGCGCGTCCGCAATTCGACGGTCATCCTTATGCCGCAAACGAGACACTCGCTTCGTAACTTCCCGAGAAAACAGCAGTTACCTCCGGATGAACCCAGCCGGACATAAGGGTCACGGTTGCAACCAGACGGAAGGAGGGGCAAGTGAAGCTCGTCCAGCGCATCACGGCCACCACCACTCTCGCCCTGACCACCCTCGGACTCTGCTGCATCACCGCCTCTGCGGCTCCCTTGGATGGCAGCTACAAGAAGGCTCCCTCGCAGGGCAGCAGCTACAACTACTGCGGCAACCCCGTCAACCAGAGCGTGGTCGACACCTCCGGAGGCGACGCGCTCTTCGAGCAGATCGGAGTGGGAGCCGGCGGCGACGGCACCGGCGGCGCAGGCGGTGCAGGCGGCGCAGGCACCGGCACCGGCGGAGACGGCGGCACCGGCATCGGCACCGGCGGCGCAGGCGGCGCAGGCGGCGACGGCACCGGCGGCGCCGGCACGTCGTCACAGGCCGCGGCGGGCACCCTCACCGGCGGAGACGGCGGCGAAGCCACACTCGACAACAGCCAGGACGGCCACAACCGCTGCGGCACGATCACCGACGTCGACATCGACAACTCACGCGAAGTCGACGAGAGCGTCCGTGTCCAGAAGGACAACACCTTCTAGAACGACGACGGGTGACGACCACAGGAGGAAGCACCACGACAGGCCCCGCAAATAAGGTCCGCAGGGCCCACGGTCACGATGCCTCTTAGTCACCCACCGCCTCAGTAAATCCCTCCAAGCTCCGTGTGGCCTCCCGTCGGGAGGCCACACGGAGCCACGTCCGCCCACAGTGACGAGCTCCGGCAGGCCGCCACCCCCTGCCCGCTTCAGGCCTGCCGCGCCATCGAGCGGCAGTTCCCTCAGAGATGGTTTCTCAGGCAGATTCGACTTCAGCAGCCATCTGTTCCGCGCGTGTCGGGACGAACTGCCCGTCGGAGTCGCCGAGGAGGCCGCCAATAGTGCCCTCAGGCCATAGCGCCGAATGGCGGAAAGCATTCCCTCCCGCCGCACACCAAGGAATCCCGCCCGTCAGCGGCTTCGTGACCTGCGGGCCGACGTACATTCCTCGCACGTCCGCAATTCACCGTCATCCTTATGCCGCAATGAAGACACTCGCTTCGTAACTTCCCGAGCAAACAGCAGTTACCTCCGGATGAACCAAGCCGGACATAAAGGTCACCGGTTGCAACCAGACGGAAGGAGGGGCAAGTGAAGCTCGCCCAGCGCATCACGGCCGCCACCACTCTCGCCCTGACCACCCTCGGCTTCTGCTGCATCACCGCCTCTGCGGCTACCTCGGAGGGCACCAGCTACAACTACTGCGGCAACCCCGTCAACCAGAGCGTGGTCGACACCTCCGGAGGCGACGCTCTCTTCGAGCAGATCGGACTGGGACTCGGCGGCGACGGCACCGGCGGCGCAGGCGGCGCAGGCGGCACAGGCACCGGCACCGGCGGCATCGGCGGCACCGGCATCGGCACCGGCGGCGCAGGCGGCGCAGGCGGCGCAGGCGCCGGCGGCGCCGGCACGTCGTCACAGGCCGCGGCGGGCACCCTCACCGGCGGGGACGGCGGCGAAGCCAATCTCACCAACAGCCAGGACGGCCACAACCGCTGCGGCCGGATCACCGACGTCGACATCGACAACTCACGCGAACTCGACAAGAGCGTCCGGGTCCAGGAGGGCAACGAGTTCTAGGCGCGACGGGCGTCGGCCGGCACAAGAACGACCCCGGCCGACGCCCACAGCAGGAAGCGCCACGACGGGCCGTAAGGAAACCCGCAGGACCGTCGTCAGACGGAAAGCAGACTGGCGGGGGCGCCCCCCGGGGGGGGGGTGGACCCGGGCCCCGCCGCCCCTTCGGGGGCCCCGGCGGGTGCATGAACGGCGGCGCCCCCGGCGGGCACCACCGCATCCGTACGCGAGAAAGG
>NZ_JBEXKU010000030.1:0-81440 GCF_040609575.1 Streptomyces sp. NPDC004647
CGAAGACCGCACATCCGGAGCCGGGGTGTTGGCGCACACGTGCTCCAACACCCCGACCTCGTCCCCTGGTCCTGCCTTTCGCACATCCCGCCGGCCGACCGCCAGGATGACCCCCCCGCCGGGCTCAGCGATCGCATCCGACCAGTTCCGCGCCCCTCATTGCGCTCGCTCATTGAGCACAATGAGGGGGCGCGGAGCCTGGATCCGATCAATCGATCCGAGCTTGACAAGCACCCGGTTTGACCGAAGTGCCATATGCGAACATGCGGGCCTAACCCGTAACAGCGACCACCGTTCCGGCGCCCACCGTGCGGCCGCCCTCCCGGATCGCGAAGCCGAGTCCCGCTTCGACCGGCACGTCCCGCCCCAGCTCGACCGTCATCGTGACGGTGTCACCGGGACGCGCGACCGCCACTTCGCCGAGGTCGATGTCACCGACCACATCCGCCGTACGGATGTAGAACTGCGGCCGGTAGCCGGTGGCGACGGGCGTGGTGCGCCCGCCCTCGGCGGAGGACAGTACGTACACCCGTGCCGTGAAGCGCCGCCGTGGCACCACACTGCCGGGTGCGGCCACGACGTGCCCGCGCCGTACGGCGTCGCGCTGCACTCCACGCAGCAGGAGTGCGACGTTGTCGCCCGCCTCGGCGGACTCCATCGGCTTGCCGAAGGTCTCCAGACCGGTGACCACCGTCTCGACACCTGCTCCGAGCACCTCCACCCGGTCGCCGACCCGTACGGCGCCGCGCTCGACTGCGCCGGTGACGACGGTCCCGCGCCCGGTGATGGTGAGGACGTTCTCCACGGGCAGGAGGAACGGCGCGTCGGTGTAGCGCACCGGCATCGGTACGTACGTGTCGACGGCGTCGAGCAGCGCCTCGATCGCGCCGGTCCAGCGCGGGTCGCCGTCCAGGGCCCGCAGGCCCGACACCCGTACGACCGGCAGGGTGTCGCCCGCGTATCCGTGCGCGGAGAGCAGCTCGCGGACCTCGAGTTCGACGAGATCCGTCAGCTCCGGGTCGCCCGCGTCGGCCTTGTTGAGGGCGACGACGATGTGGTCGACACCGACCTGCCGGGCCAGCAGCACATGTTCGGCGGTCTGCGGCATCACACCGTCGAGCGCGGAGACGACGAGGATCGCACCGTCCAGCTGGGCCGCGCCGGTGACCATGTTCTTGACGTAGTCGGCGTGACCGGGCATGTCGACATGCGCGTAGTGCCGGGTGTCGGTCTCGTACTCGACGTGCGCGATGTTGATCGTGATCCCGCGCGCCGCCTCCTCGGGCGCCCGGTCGATCCGGTCGAACGGTACGAACGCGCCCCAGCCGCGCGAGCTGAGGACCTTGGTGATGGCGGCGGTCAGGGTGGTCTTGCCGTGGTCGACGTGGCCCATGGTGCCGATGTTGAGGTGCGGCTTGGTGCGCACGTATGCCTGCTTGGACATGGTTTCTTCCTCGGGAGTCCGCTGCGTCGCGTCAACAGCGGGTGATGTGGGGACCCCTGGGCCTGACCGACCCTCCCCCTGTGGGGTCCGCCGGACGATCCGGGAAGGGTCAGCTTCGAGCGCCGCCGACAGTCGCTGCGGCAGCTGCCGCATCGGCTGCTACGGCTACGGCTGCGGCTGCTACGGCTGCGGCTGCGGCGATGTCCGAGGAAACGGCAGCCTTCGGCGCGTCCGCGACTGCGGACGGGAGCGCGAGGAAGGCGTGCCGGAACATGAGCCCATCATTGCGGCCCGGCAACCGACGAGTCCAACGGTTTTGTACGCAGCCGCAGTTCAGGAGCCCGGCATCAGAGGTTCTTCAGTGCCTCGCGGACGGAGAGCGGGGCGAGCCGGTCGCGGGCGGATTCGACGAAGGAGCGGACGGCCTCGGGGTCGGTCTTCGCGTACTCGCGCAGCGCCCAGCCGATGGCCTTCCGGATGAAGAAATCCGGGTGCCCGGCCCGGCGCAGGCAGTAGGAGAAAAGCCGGTCGGCGTCCGTGGCGCCTTTGAAGCGCAGTTGGTGCAGCAGGGCGGTGCGGGCGATCCACAGATCGTCGTCGGCGATCCACTCGTCCATCGCCGAGGTGAGCTTCGGATCGGCGGCCACGAGCGGGCCGACCACATGCGCTGCGAGCGCGTCCACGGTGTCCCACCAGGATTTGGTGGCCACCAGGTGGCGGGCCACGGGCAGGAACCCGGACGAGCAGCGCACCGCGTGGCGGCGCAGATAGTCGACCGCGAAGTAGTGGTACTCACGCTCGGGAAGCTCCCAGCAGCGCAGCGCGATGGCGGCGCAGTCCGCCTCGGCGGGGCGCGGAGTGCCGGCGAGGACCCTACGGGACAGGCCACGGCGCTCGGCCGTCCGGATACCGAGGAAGGGGGCGATGCCCTTCATATAGGCGGCGGCCTCCGCGGCTCGTACCGGATCGGCGGCCCGCGGGTAAGCGGAGGTGAGCCGCCGCAGCACGGTCCCCGCGACGTCGCTCTCGATGATCTCGCGGCCCTCGGCCCCCATCCTCTCCGGCCGGGGCTCGGTCGCCCGCTCCGGCTCGGCCTCCGGCTCCCCCACCGGCTCCGGCTCCGGTGAGATCGGTCGCATGAGCCCAACATTACGGCGATCGGACACCTACGTCGGCTACTCTCCCCGGATGCTCGACCCCGCCCCGCAGCCCGCGCCCGTGCCCGCGTCCCCGGGCCTCACCGCGCGCTGCACCCAGGCGCTGCTGTCCCCGTGGTCCCGGCTCGCCCTGCTCGTCGTCCTGCTCGCCGGAGCCGGGACAACCGTGGCGCTGTTCGAGCCGCAGCGACTGCTCGCCGAGGGCCGGCCTCCGCAGGTCCCGGGCGGTACGGCTGTGGTGCTCTTCGCCGTGGCCTACGGGCTGTGTACGGCGGCGCTGGTGCCGCGGCCCATCCTGAATCTCGCTGCGGGAGCGCTGTTCGGCTCCCAGTTCGGACTCGCCGCGGCCATCGCGGGCACGGTGCTCGGCGCGGGGGTCGCCTTCGGCCTCGGGCGGCTGCTCGGTCAGGACGCGCTACGGCCGTTGCTGCGCGGGCGCTGGTCGGCCGCGGCGGACCGGCAGCTCAGCAGGCACGGTTTCCGTTCGATGCTGGCGGTGCGGCTCTTCCCGGGTGTTCCGTTCGCCGCGGCCAACTACTGCGCCGCCGTGTCACGCATGGGCTGGATGCCGTTCCTGCTTGCCACGGGCCTCGGGTGCGTGCCGAACACCGCCGCGTACACCCTCGCGGGCAGCCAGGCGTCGGCTCCGACCTCGCCGACGTTCCTGATCGCCATGGGTTTCATCGCCGTGACGGGGCTCGCCGGCCTGGTCGTCGCCTGGCGCAAGCGCGGTCGGCTGCGCGAGGGCAGCTGACCGTCGGCTGACCGGCAGAGCAACCCTCAGGGTCGCACTGCCGAGGCGGCGCCTTTCGTCGCCACCTCCACAGGCCGGCTGTCGCATTTCGACGGAGAGTCCGCTCTCTGCAACGGACGGCCGCGGTGTCCGGGACAGAGCAGCACGCTCAGGCGAACAGACGGTTGAGCCAGTCCTGCCAGACGCGCTCGGTCTGCTTCTGATCGGCGTCAGTGCCGAATTGGTGCACGGAGATGCCGACCGGTGCGCCGAAGGCGTTCCTGCCGAAGAAGCGGTAGAGGGCGTCGTCGGTGCGCAGTCCGATGAAGTAGGCGTTGCGGTAGTCGACGACGGCGTCCACCGGGGCGAGTCCCGGGAGTTCGACGCGTACGGTGGCGCCTTCCGACACGTCGTCGGCGAGTCCGAGCCCGCGCCGGACCACCTCGAAGGCGCCGTCCCGGTTGGAGGCGGCGGGGCCTTCGGCCGCGGCGTACGTCGCGGCGCGTCCCGGGAAGTGCTCCAGGTACTGCCGGAGGGTGTGCAGGTAGAAGTCGGTGTGCTTGTTGGCGCCGTCGTACTGGTTGTCCCAGTCCTCCACGAGGATGCCGCTGTGCACATAACGCACCCATGCACGGCCCCCTTCACGGGGTTCGATGACGTGATCCAGCTGATTGAGCGTCTGTTCGGACACTCCCTCCACGTTCTCGACGCGCCCGGTGAGGTGTCGCGGCGGGTCCCAGGCGGTCACGGTGCCACCGAACGGAGCGGCGCCGCCCTCCCTCGGCTCGTACTCCATCGGCCAGAGCCATCCCGCCGTGCCGGTGGTGATCGCCTCCCAGACCTGTTCGGGAGTCGCCTCGACCTCGAACTCGCGGATGATCTCGAATTCCTTCGACATGGTGCTTCCCTCTCTCGTACGGTTCGTGTCCGCTGGCACTTCTCCAGCGCCCGGCCGGCCGGTAGGTGAGGTAACGGACTCCGGTGCTGAACACCTGGGAGCCGGTGAGTGTGAGCGGCTTCCGGTCGAGCCCGTCCTGGAAGAGGCGCTTGCCAGCGCCGACGACGTGCGGCGCCGGACCGCTGCTTGAGCGCGGTGACCTCTGGCGCGAGGTTCCCGCTGAGCACCGTCGAGTTGTTCCACTCGGCCTTGCCGACGTCGTCGAGACGACGTACTCGGCGGTGTTGCCGACCTCATGACAGTTCCTCGGGGGCGGGTCGCTCGGGGGCCGGTTGCCCAGGGGCGATCGCGGCTTGCCGGGCCGCGGTGGCCTCGGCTTTGACGGAGGGGTGGACGGCGACGACGACACGGTGGTCCCGTCCACCCTCGGCCGACGCGTCGTGATACTTGCTGATCAGCGCGCCGACACCACGCGTCAGCTCCTCGATGAAGGCGGCCCGGTCGACCGCTGAGGCAAACCGCACCTCGCCGTCCAGCGCGTACGTCGCGAGCGGCTTACGGGCCTTCGCGGCTCCGGTGACGAGGGTGCCGACATCGCGCACCAGGCGGGCGGCGAGCGCGAGCAGCCAGCGCGCCGAGAGCTGGTCCCGGGAGCGGCTGGGGTCGGGCTGCACAGCGGCCAGGGCGAGCGGCGAGATGACGTACGAAGCCGCCGTGGCCCGCATCAGCCGCTCGGTCATGTTGCCCTTCCTGCGCTCGCCGACCAGCTCGACCAGGCCATGCCGCTCCAGCGCCTTGAGGTGGTAGTTCACCTTCTGCCGGGGCAGGCCGACCCTGGCCGCCAGCATGGCGGCCGACGCCGGCTCGGCGAGCTCGGCGAGCAGCCGCACCCTGATCGGATCCAACGAGGCTTCGGCTGCCGCCGGGTCCTCGATCACTGTCACGTCCAACATGAATCCACCCTCCCACCGACAACTTTTTTTGTCCAGTCCTATTTACTTGTCGGTTGCTCCGCGCGGCCGAGCCCGGGGCCGGCTGGACACGGACTCCCTTCGACGCGCGGTGGCGGGAGCCGGAACCCGGCAGCCGCAGGCGCGGTGGGGCTGGTCGTCGGCCGCACTTCCGGGGGCGCTACGCTGCCTGACGTCCGGCGCGCGATCACCACTTGCCAGCGCTCCGCAAGCCACCCAGAGAATCTGACACGTCGTCAGCCAAGTCAGCAGAGGTCAGCATGAGTACGGCCACAACTCCATCCACATGACCGAACGTGCACCTCGCCAGGCAGTTCATACCCGGCGTCCGACCCGCGAGTTCGCCGGTCGGACCATGACCGTCACTTGGATGGCGTAGCTTTCATGTCTTGGTTCGAATCATTCGTCCTCGGCCTCGTCCAGGGGCTGACCGAGTTCCTGCCGATCTCCTCCAGTGCGCACCTGCGGCTGACCGCGGCGTTCGCGGACTGGCACGACCCGGGAGCGGCCTTCACGGCGATCACCCAGATCGGCACGGAGACCGCCGTGCTGATCTACTTCCGCAAGGACATCGCGCGGATCATCTCCGCCTGGGCAAGGTCTCTGTTCAACAAGGAGATGCGCGGTGACCACGACGCCCAGCTGGGCTGGCTGGTGATCGTCGGTTCGATTCCGATCGGTGTGCTGGGCGTGACGCTCAAGGACCAGATCGAGGGCCCGTTCCGCGATCTGCGGCTGATCGCCACCACGCTGATCGTCATGGGCATCGTGCTCGGTGTCGCCGACCGGCTGGCCGCCCGGGACGAGACCGGCGCCAGGCACCGCGCGATGCGGGAGCGCAAGACGCTGGCCGAGCTGGGTGTGCGCGACGGTCTGATCTACGGCGTCTGCCAGGCCATGGCGCTGATCCCCGGCGTCTCCCGGTCGGGCGCGACGATCAGCGGCGGTCTGCTGATGGGCTACACCCGGGAGGCGGCCGCCCGCTACTCCTTCCTGCTGGCGATCCCGGCGGTGCTGGCCTCCGGGGCGTACGAGCTCAAGGACGCGGGTTCGGCGGGACACATCTCCTGGGGACCGACGATCTTCGCGACCATCATCGCCTTCGTCGTGGGCTACGCGGTCATCGCATGGTTCATGAAGTACATCTCGACCAAGAGCTTCATGCCGTTCGTGATCTACCGGATCCTGCTGGGCATCCTGCTCTTCGTGCTGATCGGCGCGGGTGTGCTGAGCCCGCATGCGGCCGAGTCCGCGGGCTGACCGTCACTTCCCCTCCGTCAGGCCGTCCTGCGCCGCACCCCGGCTCAGGACGGCTTCGCGTACCCGGTCCCGTACATCGGGGAACCGTTTCTCCGTAGCGGTGACCACCCGGAACGGCGGGCCGGTGTCCGAGTGGCCGACCAGGAACTCCGCCTTGGACACCGTCCAGCGGTCCCCCTTCGGGGCGAAGGTGAAGCGCGCCATCGAGCCGTCGTTGCCCCGGTACAGGCCCGGCACGAAGCTCGCCACCTGGTCTCCGAGCCCGTACACCACCCAGGTGCCGTTGACCTTCTCGTACGGCTGCGGCACATGGTTGTGCGTGCCGATGAGCAGATCGATGTCGGGATGCCCGCCGGTGCGGGCCGCGGTGAGCCTTCGGGCGAGGTCCAGCTGCTGCGCGTCGGGTGCCTGCTGCCACTCGGTGCCCCAGTGCAGGCTGACCAGCACCACATCCGCCCCGGCTCGGCGAGCGGCGCGGGCGTCGGCTGTCACGCGGTCCGGATCGAGGAGGTTCACCGCCCACGGCTTGCCCTCGGGCAGTGGCACGCCGTTGGTGCCGTACGTGTACGCGAGGTGGGCGACGTCCGCACCACCGGCACGCATCCGGGCGGGACGTACGGCCTCCGCGGCGCTGCGGGCCGAGCCGGCGTGCCGCACACCCGCCGCGTCGAGCGCGTCGAGGGTGCGTCCCAGGCCTGCGGCACCGGCGTCGAGGGTGTGGTTCGAGGCGGTCGAGCAGCTGTCGTAGCCGGTGGTACGCAGCGCGCGGGCCACCTCCGGCGGGGACTGGAACATCGGATAGCCGGTGAACGGCCCCTCCGGCGGCCCGTACGGCGTCTCCATATGACATATCGCCAGGTCGGCCCGTTCAACGACGGGTCTGATCCCGGCGAGGATGCGGCTGAAGTCGTATCCGGAGCCGCCCGCGTCGTTCCGCGCCTGCCTGATGATCGAGGGGTAGGGGATCACATCGCCGGTGGCCACGACCGTGAAGGGCCGCACGTCGGCCCCGTCGGCACGCGCGGCCTCTTGAGTGCCGGACGGCGGCGCGGACCCCCGCTGTATCGCGCCCTGAGCCGAGCAGGCCGCGACCGCGCCGAGTATCAGCCCGCTGACCACCAGTTTCGTCCGCCGTGCGATCCGCATGTCCGTCTCCGTCGCCTCGGTACACCTCTTCGCAGCGTGTACCGAGGCCCGGAGAGCCGCCTGCCGGGAGGGCTCGCGACTGGGCCGACGGGAGTAACGGCTTTCAGCCGGACGCGCCGCCGGTGGTTCCGTCCTCCCAGTCGGCGTAGCGGATGCGGGAGATCTCCCGTACGTCACCGAGCGCGCCCCACTCGTCCTTCCCGAGCCTGCTGAGCGGGCGCAGCTTCGTCACCTCGGGGTGCCCGTCGACGAGCACGGCATCGGAGACGACCGCGTGCAGGACCCGGCCGAAGACCACGGTGGAGTCGCCGAGGCACAGCGTGCTGTGCAGCTCGCACTCCAAGGCCACGGGTGAGGCGGCGACCCGCGGCGGCTTGACCCGCAGACTCGGCTCCGGGTCGACTCCGACCGCTTCGAACTCGCTGACATCGGGCGGGAAGTCCGTCGCCGTGGCATTGATCTGTTCGAAAAGCTGCTCGGGTGCGAGGTTGACCACGAATTCGCCGGTGTCCTCGATATTGCGCAGGGAGTCCTTCCGGCCGACGGATGTGAACTGCACGATCGGCGGTGCGACGCAGGAGATCGAGAAGAACGAGTGCGGGGCGAGGTTCGCCGAGTCACCGGATGGGCCGACCGTCGACACCCAGGCGATGGGGCGCGGGACCACCACCGCGGTCAGCAGCCGGTAGAACTCGTTGCGGGACACGGCAGCGGGATCGAAGTCAGTGCGCATGGTGAGCAGTATCCAGGTGCGCGGCAGCGGAGCTTACGGAGGAGCCAGGGGCACCGGTACCGCGAGCATCGGACCGGCCGGTGCGTCGGTGTGCAGGTGTGGCGCGCGAAGCGGATTCGGTCTCCGTCGCGGCAGAGCTGATCAGGGCGTCAGAACGGTTTTGATCATGCCGTCCTGTTTGGCCTGGAAGGTCTTGTAGGCCTGGGGGCCTTCTTCGAGGGGCAGAGTGTGCGTGGCGAAGCCATCCACACCAAGGACATCCTCGTCATCGAGAAGCGGCAGGATGTCGTCGACCCACCGTTTGACGTTGGCCTGGCCCATGCGCAGCTGGATCTGTTTATCGAACAGGGTGAGCATCGGCACGGGGTCGACGGCTCCTCCGTAGACCCCGATGAGGGAGATCGTGCCGCCGCGACGGACGGCGTCGACAGCCGTGTTGAAAGCCGCCATGCTGTCCACCCCGGCCCGGCCCATCACCTTCTCGCCGAGCGCGTCGGGCAGCAGGCCGGCGAACTGCTGGGCCGCCTTGGCCAGCGAAGCGCCGTGCGCTTCCATGCCGACCGCCTCGACCACGGCGTCGGAGCCGCGCCCGTCGGTAAGGTGGCGGATTTCCTCGCCGACGTCCTTGCCGTGCTCCTTCAGATCGATGGTGTGCACGCCCCGGCCGCGTGCCCGGGCGAGACGTTCCGGGACGAGGTCGACACCGATCACCTTGCTTGCCCCCTGGTGCAGGGCGATACGGGCGGCCATGTCGCCGATCGGGCCGAGGCCCAGCACCGTGACGCTTCCGCCCGGCGGGATGTCGGCGTAGGTGACGGACTGCCAGGCGGTGGGCAGGACGTCGGAGAGGTAGACGAACCGCTGGTCCGGCGGGCCGTGTGGAACCTTGACGGGCAGCGTGTTGCTGAATGGCACCCGAAGAAACTCGGCCTGTCCGCCGGGCACCTGGCCGTAGAGCTTGGAGAATCCGAACAGGGAGGCGCCCATTCCACGGTCCTTGACCTGCGTGGTTTCGCACTGCGAATGGAGGCCCTGGCCGCACATCCAGCAGGTACCGCAGGAGACGTTGAACGGGACGACCACCCGGTCCCCGACCGATACCGCCGTGACCTCGGGGCCGATCTCCTCGACGATACCCATCGGCTCGTGACCAAGGATGTCGCCGGGATCGAGATAGGGGCCGAGCACCTCGTACAGGTGCAGGTCCGAGCCGCAGATTCCCGTGGAGGTGATGCGCACGATGATGTCGGTCGGGTCGGTGATCGTCGGGTCGGGAACCGTATCAACCCGCACATCACGCTTTCCGTGCCAGGTCAAGGCCTTCATCGTCGCTCCTTACGCGTACGTTCCCCAGGGGCGAGCCGCGCAGGAGGCGAGTCCCGGCGGGCCCGATTTCCACGATGCGGCAGTCGGCGGCTGCGCGCAGAGCGGAGGGCCGACGGCAGTGGCTGCTCCCGGCCGAGTGCCGGTGCCGGAGCCGTTGAGCTCAGGATGACGGCGAAGCCGCGGGTCGAGGGTCAATCCCTGCAGACCGGATGCGATATCCGATTTTTTCGTGTTTCGAGGTGTGAACTCACGACGGTTACGTACTCGGCAGTTATGAACGACAAGTATCCGGAGCCGGGGTTCCCTCCCCGGCCGGGCGTCGAGTCCGGTGGCGTCCCTCCCGGCGAGACGCCACCCGCCGAGGGCGGGCTCTCGGGCACAGGACCCCGGGAAACGTACAACCCGGCCAAGGGCTGGACCAAAGGCCCGCTCACCATTCTGATGATCGTGGTCGTACTCTTCGCCGTCTGCCTCATCGTGGGCTGGTTCACCCGCTGAGTCGGCCTCCGTTTTGTACGGAGAGCATGACGACTGTGTACGGAGCGAATCAGACGGAGCCACCTCGTTAGAGCGAGCGAATCGGGGGGACCCGAGCCGTAGAGCGGATGGCACGTCCTGACTGACTCGGACCACCCGCTCAGTGGGACGGACAGGAAGAGAACACGGAAGACGAGGAAGGCTCGAAGCGATGCCCGCAGGTTCCAGCCGTAAGCGTGAACGACAGTACGAACACATCAAGGAAGGCGCGGAGAAGCGCGGAGCGTCCACCGGGCGGGCCAAGGAAATCGCCTCCCGCACGGTGAACAAGGAACGCGCACGCTCAGGAGAGGCCAAGTCGGCCAGCAAGACATCGACCCGTGACAAGAAGTCCGCGCCTCAGCGGGGCGGCGAACACTCCCACAGCGGCGCCAAGGGCCCCACGCGTGACCAGCTCTACAACGAGGCCAAACAGCGCGGCGTCGAAGGCCGCTCCAACATGAACAAGGAGCAACTGGCCAAGGCCCTCGGTCGCTGAACGACCACGCATCGCCCGCCCCGTCTCGTAGGACCAGGGCGGGCGGCACGGTGGCGGTGACCACCGCACGAGAGATCAAGGACTACCAGACTTGGGGGCCTATTCCTTGTCGTAGTCCTCTTCCGATTCTTCGTCCTCGAGGCCTTCTTCGTGGCTGCGAACGACTTCGCCATCACGGATCTCGCCGCGCCAGCCCTCCACCTCCTCGTCGGTCAGCGTTACGTAGCGCTGGAAGTGCTTGAGGTCCAAGCGGAGTCGGCGGCCCTGAGCCCGCCAGAGGTTGCCTGTCTTCTCGAAGAAGCCGGAAGGGTAGTACTCGATCACGGCGACGACGCGTGTCAGGTCCGGGGTCAGCTCGTGAAAACTGATGGCGCCCTGGGTGGAGGCCTGGGCCCCTTCGGACGTCCAGACAATACGCTCATCGGGCACCTGCTCCTGCACGGTTGCCTTCCAACTGCGGTTGGAAAAGGCGACTTTGAGCTTCCAGTCCGATTCGATCTCGTCCGACATCTTGACGCTGGTCACGCCTTTGGTGAAGGAGCTGAACTCCTCGAACTGTGTCCAGTGGTCGTAGACGGTACGCAGCGGCAGACCGATGTCGATCACTTCGACAATGTTGGTGACCTTTGTGTCGCCGGATTTCCTTTCGCCTCCGCCGAAGGAATCCTTGACGCCGCCGACGACCTTGTCCTTGGCTCCTTTGGCCTTCTCCGCCAGAAGAGCCTTCATGGGCGATTCTCCGCCCAGGACACCCTTGCCGATGCCCAGCGCTCCTCCGCCGCCGTCACTGTCATTGAGTCGGTCGGCAAGACCCGTCAGTTTGCCACCGGCCGAGCCCACCAGTCGCTGGGCTCGCGCTCCGACATAGTTGCCCAGTTCTCCACGCAATTGGTCGAGCGGGGAATTTCCTCCGTCCTTGAAGTCGTCGTCCCGCTTCGTCTTCGCCATGGCAGGTCACCTCCGCCTTCCGCTTCGCGCGGTCCTCGCCGCAGTCTTCTTGGCCGCTGTCTTCTTGCCAGTGGCCCTCTCCGCGGGCGCCTTATGTGCTGCTGCCTTCTTCGCCGAAGTCTTCTTCGCCGAGGTCTTCTTGGGGGCGCTCCCCCTTGGCCGTGATTGCCTCGGGGGCTCCGGCTCTTCGTCCTTTTCTGCTGCTTCCTCCTCGCCCTCTTCGGCCTCTTCGGCCTCTTCTGCTTCAGCCTCGTCCTCCTCTTCTTGCTCACTCGTCCGGGCGTCTTGCAGGGCGCGCGTGCGCGGCCGTACGGCGCCGGTCAGGGAGGCCACACACCGCGGCTCGCCACGGCGGACAACACCGAACGCCCCGATTCCAGCTCACCGGCCGGGGAGCGTCGTTAGCGCAGTTTCCATCCCGGAAATCGCCCGCGCGCCCGCGCCCCCGGCCGGCCACGGAATCTCCGCCCAAGCAGACAGGTCCATCGCTCTCGTGGTGGGCCGTCGGGGTCATGATCAGCGGCGAGGGGTGTCGTCCTCGTCGGGGGCCTCGGCCTCGATACGCTCCTTGCGAACCTTGCCCCTCACGGTTTCTTCCTCGGTGTGTTCGTCGGTCGTCAGGCGAACCCGCTCCACGGGCTCGGCCCGGGTTTCCACCACGGGCCGCTCCTCGTGCAGGGTCACCTCGTGCTCGGCCTCGGAAATATCAGGACCCGATGTGGCCGCGTCGCGGTTGGCATCGGTGATCGGCTCCCGCTCGACTCGGACTTCCTCCTTGCGCACCGGAACGGTCACCTGCTGCTCCTCGGTGATCACGTACTTGCGCAGCCGTGCTCGGCCGACCTCGCGGCGTTCGGTGCCGACGTGCATCTTCTCCTCCGACCGCGTCATCGCATCGTCGGCAGAGGTGCCTTGGGTCTCCTTGCTGCCGGGGTGGGCCCAGCCGCCTTCTCCCGGCTGATTGGCCTCCTGCCAGGCGGCGTCCCACTCGATGCGGTAGTAGTCGTACAGGCGGTGTTCCTCGTCTTCCGACAGGTGGCCGCCGGCGTCGATGTCGATGTTCGGCGCGTCCTTGACCTTGTCCTTGGGGTAGGGGACCTCCATGTGATCCTCGACCATGGTCGCGTCGTGGATGGGCACGAACGACTCCCTCATGCCGAACAGGCCGGTTTTCACGCTGACCCACTCGGGCCGGCCAGTGGCATCGTCCAGAAAGACGTGCTTGGCGTCACCGACCTTGATGCCGTCCGCGTCGTAGACCGGGTGGTCCAGGACGGCGGGGATCTGCTCTCGCGTGATCATTTTCGTCCTCCGCTTCTGCCTGGCTGCAACGTCGCGTAGTCGACGTTGAATTGATGGATAGTCAAGAGTGGGAACCTTGGGCCACGGGGAGCCCCATGAGGCGATCCGACGGGCCTGCCGCCGCTGCCAACGGCTTGCGTCGACGGGCATGGTGCCTTCGCTTTCACCGGCCGGGCGCGTAGGGCTCACGGTCGGAGGGTGCGGGGTGCGGGGTGCGGGGTGCGGGGTGCGGGGTGCGGGGTGCGGGGTCAGAGTTTGCGGGTGTCGCGGGGCTCGGCATAGGGCTCTTGCCCGGATGGGTGGCCGCTCTCGATGGCGCGTCCGCGTTCGAGTTCGGCGTTGAACTCCAGGCCGAGCAGGATGGCGATATTGGAGATCCATAGCCAGACCAGGAACACGATGACCGCGGCGAGGCTGCCGTAGGTCTTGTCGTAGCTGCTGAAGTTGGCCACGTACACGGCGAAGGCGGCGGAGGCGATGATCCAGATGATCACGGCGAGGATGCTGCCGGGGGTGACCCAGCGGAAGCCGCGTTTGACGTTCGGGGCCGCCCAGTACAGCAACGCGATGATCAGGCTGAAGAGGATGATGAGCACAGGCCACTTGGCGATGCTCCACACCGTGAGGGCCGTGTCGCCCACTCCCAGGATCTCCCCCGTCCTCCTGGCCAGGGATCCGGTGAACACCACCCCCACCGCGATGGCGGCCAGCAGGACGATGACCACGACCGTGATGGCGAAACGGGTGGGCAGGGTCTTCCATACGGGCCGCCCTTCGCCGATGTCATAGACGGCGTTGGAGGCGCGCATGAAGGCCGCGATGTATCCGGAAGCCGACCACAGAGCCACCACGATCCCGATGATCAGTGCGATTCCCGCTTTTCCCTGGCTGCTCTGGAGCTGCTCCAGCATGCTGTTCAGGATGTTGCGGACGGACCCTGGTGCCAGGCTGCCCACATTGTCGATCAGCGGCCTGACGGTCGATCTGCCCAGCAGCCCGAGTATGGATATCAAGGCCACGAGGGCGGGGAAGATCGACAGCACTGCATAGTAGGTCAGGGCAGCCGCCCAGTCGGTCAGATTGTCGGCCTTGAACTCCTTCACGGTCCGCTTCAGCACCCCCCTCCAGGACTGCTTGGACAGGTCCGTCGGCTTCTCGACCGGGGCTTGGGCGTCCGGCCCGGCGGCGGCAGCGTCGCCGGGCCGATTCTTGAGTGGCTCCATGGTCATCACCTCCAGATGTATTTCGGGCTGCCCCGGCCCCTCCTGCCGGCCGCGCCCCGGGCACGGCTCGGTAAGGGAGGAACCCAACCTGTGCGGCGGGGGCGGCCTGTACGGCGGGGGGCGGCGTCCGTTCATGGCTGGGCGGGGCCGCGGGGCCCGCGCGCTTCGCCGGCCGCGTTTGCGATCCGTGCGGACACCCGGCGCAGCGTCCGTCCAAGCATTGGACACACAGCAGCCGCGATCCTCACGCGGCGCATTACGCCTCAATGGGAGGGGCCGGCCTCAGGAGACGACGGCGTCGTGTGTGTGCCGCCGACGGTAGGTACCGGGCGTTGTGCCCTCCCAGCGGGTGAAGGCGCGGACGAACGCGGGCGCCCCGCTCAGCCCCAGAGCGCGGGCGATGCGTTCCAGGGTGAGGTCCGTGGTGGCCAGCATGCGGCGGGCGTGGTCGTGCCGCGTTGCGTCCAGGAGAGCGCTCCAGGACGTCCCCTCTTCGCGCAGGAGACGGCGCAGTGTGCGCTGGCTCAGGTTCAGTGCCTCCTGCACGTCCTCCGGTCCGAGCCGGTCCAGCGGGGCACGGTCCAGCCAGCACAGCACCTGCTGCCGTACGGTGGCCGGGCCGGTGAGCCCTGACAGAAGGCGTTCGGCGTACCGGCGGTGCAGCTCGGCCAGTTCGGGGTCGGCCGGAGCTCGCACCAGATCCAGGTCGGTGTTGGTCACGGTAACGGCGTTACGGCCCGCTTCGAAGGCTACGGGGCAGCGCAACACCCGCGTATAGGGCGCCAGATCCCCGATCCGGGGATGTGCGAACGAGACGGCGGCCGGGGCCCACGCACTGCCGGTGATCCAACGGGCCGCGGTGACGACGGCGGCGACCACTGCTTCGACCTGCTGCGGGTGCATCGCCCCGTCCGGGACAGCTGGATGGTAGGACAGGTGCGAACGGTGACCACCGCGCTCCAGACCCAGCGAACCGGCCTCGCTGACCAGCGGGAGGTACCGGACGGCTTGGGCGGCGGCTTCGGCCAGGCTGGCGCAGGTGAGAACGATGTGTCCGAGGACGTGCAGCGCGGTCGGTTGCAGTGCGTTCCCGATGCGCAGTCCGGTGTGGGGAGGCTCGTTCGGGCCGAGCACCTGCTCCCACACTCTTCTGACTTCGGAGAAGGGAAGCCGCTCGCCGGGATCGGCCCAGGTGCCGGTGTCCGGCCGCGGGGACCCCGGGTCGCCACCGCTGCCGGAGGCTGCCGCTGCCGGGAAACTGCCGAGACTGATCACGGCGTTCGCGTAGCAGGCAGCCACCGTGGGGGTGTCGGATATCGGCATGGCGGTCAGTCAACGGGGTGTGGCCCACAGCGTCAACGGGGTGACCGGCAGAGTCAATGACGGCCCCGGCCACCGCCGTTTATCGTCTCCCCAACCCATGGAGGAGACCGCTCGTGATCGTCTTTCTGCTGCCGAGCTCCGACTACGACCCGACCGAGGCGGGCGTACCCTGGGCGGCACTGCGCGACGCGGGTGTCCACGTGCGGTTCGCGACCCCCGACGGACGTACGGCATTGGCCGACCCGAGGCTCACCGACCGGGGATTCTCCTGGCTCTCGCCGTGGCTCATGACCCGTGAGGGTCCGCTCGCCGCCTACCGGCGCATGACGGAGGATCCGCTCTTCCAGGCTCCGCTGTCCTACGCGGAGGTGGACCACGACACCCTGACCGGGCTGTTCGTTCCCGGCGGCCACGCTCCGGGCATGCGCACCATGCTGGAGAACACGCGTGCCCAGCGGCTGGTCGCCCACGCGATGGTCAACGACCTGCCGGTCGGCGCCGTGTGCCACGGCGTGCTCCTGGCCGCCCGGGCGAAGGACCCCGCCACCGGCCTGTCGGTTCTGCACGGGAAACGCACCACGGCTCTGACCAGGTCACTGGAGCTGACGGCATGGAACCTCACCCGGTTCTGGCTGGGCGACTACTACCGGACCTATCGCCGAACCGTCCAGAGCGAGGTCCTCGCCGCTCTCGCCGACCCGTCGGACTTCGTATCCGGTCCCCCGCTGCCCCGCCGTGACACCGCCCGGCGACCGCGGCGCGGGTTCACGGTCCAGGACGGCAACTATGTATCGGCCCGCTGGCCCGGTGACTGCCACCGGCTGGCCATGCAGTACCTGGCACTGGTCCAGGACCGCCGGTCGCGGGCCGGGGACTCCGGCCGGCCCCGACACTGACGCGGCACCGAGCGGCATGGAACCGCCTCGCGCGGCATCAAGGCGGCATACGGCTCAGAGGCGCACGGCGAACGAGGCATGAGGACCGGACACACGCCCCCCGCGGAGCCGGGAGCATCGGCGCGCTCCTCGATGTGGGAGGACCTTCCACGCGGGCGCCGTACGGAGACCGACGCGTCGCAGGGGGAGATCGTCGCCATGGCCGGACGTCATGGCGTCACCGCACCCGTCAACGCCCGCCTGGTCCAGCTGATTCGGCAGGCCGAGGCCTCCGGTGCCACCGGGCGGCGCACCTGGCCGGGGGACGAACTGTGGCGGGACCTGGCCGCGTTCCGAGGCTGACGGCCACCGGACCCGGCGGGGCCCGCCCCGGAGAAGACCGGGGCGGACGCTCCGCTCAAACGTTTCACCAGATCTCTTCGACCCATTCGGGGTGGTCGATGAACGGGTTGCGATTGTGCTGGAACCGGTCGTAGATGACCTGGTTGCGCTTCTGCTCGAAGGTGTCCGGCGGGTCCTGGGTGCTCCACTCCTTCAGCACCGAGAGCCTGCCGATGAAGGGCTTGCTGCCGTTGTTCACCTGGTCGTTGGGCTCCAGGTCGGCGAAGCTGTCGTCGCCGCTGTACCGGACGGCCATGTAGAGGATCATTCGGGCGACGTCGCCCTTCACGGCGTCGCGGGGCTCGAAGGAATCGTCGTCGGTGCGATTGCCGGGCGCTTCCTCGACCTCGCCGCCGCCGTTGTCGAAGTCCTTGCTGCCACGGGTGCTGTTCACCGACACGTCGGTGGGCCGCAGATGGTGGATGTCGGTGCCGGGCCCGGTCGCGGTGCCGAAGTCACCGTGGGACTTGGCCCAGACGTGCTCGCGGTTCCAGTCGTCCGGGCCGCTGCCATGGGCGGACTTGCTCTGGGAGCGGCCGGTGTACAGCAGGATGACGTTGGCCGGGTTGTCGGGGTCCTCATCGGTGGTCTGCAGGGCGTCCCAGACGTCGTCGTAGGACAGTTGGGTCTGTTCTTTGATGATGGAGTGCAGGGCGTCCTTGAGTGCCGGACCTGTCTTGCCGACCGCGTCCTTGTAGTACGTGTCGTCGTAGCTGCCGTAGTAGCTGCTGTAGTCGTAGCTGCCGTACCGGCTGTCAGCGGCAGCCGCGGCGGACTGCGTACCGGCGGTGGGGCCGGGTGACGGGGTGGCGGTGGCGGGGGCCTGCGCGGTGATGCCGGCGAGCACCGCGCAGGCGGCTATCAGAGGCAGGTGTTTGCAGCGGCGTACGCGAGGGACGGGCATGTGGGGGGTGTCCTCTCCCTGAACGAGCGTCGCACGCAGGTGAGTTCCTGCGCTGTCGGCGCGACTTGGCATGGCTATGCCATCAAGGGAGCTTTCCACGGAGACAAACCGCACTGTGTGAACACCATGGAGTGATTCTGTGTCGGCGCGATGGAAGCGGGCGCGGCGGTCGTGCCCGGCGGGGGCCCGTACCCGCCGTCGGTTCCGGAGTGAACAACCTCCGCGAGGATCACTCACCGCAGTTTCCAGCAGGCCCTGGTCCGCCTCCTTTACCGATGGGTAATATGGAGCCGCTCTCCCTCGCTCGACCTCACACGGAGGCCCTCCTTGGCTGCCGCTCCTCGGTCCGCCCGGTTGCTCGTAGGCCTGCTGGCCGGCGCCGGCGTCGCGCACTTCGTGGCACCCGAGCCGTTCGACGCGATCGTGCCCAGGTCGTTGCCGGGCAAGACCCGTACGTGGACGCATCTCAGCGGTGCCGCCGAGCTCGCCCTGGCGGCGGGGATAGCGGTGCCCCGGACCCGCCGGGTGAGCGCACTCGCCGCTGCGGGCTTCTTCGCGGCGGTGTTTCCGGCGAACGTCCGTATGGCCTACGACTGGCGCCACCGTCCCGCTCCCCTCAGGGCGGCGGCCTGCGCACGCCTCCCCCTGCAGGTGCCCCTCGTCCTGTGGGCCCGCAACGTCGCCGACGACGCGCGCGGGTAGGCGCGGGTGGGCGAGGAGGAGAAGCGGCGTCGACGGTCTCACCGCTCGTCAGTTGCACCGTGCAGCCGTCGGACGCATGGGATCGAGAAGATCCGTATACGCATGGTCGCGGAACACGCCGGAGCGTCGACGGCTCTCTCCACTGATTGACGCATCAACCGGACCGGTCAGCCCTCCCGCGGACCACGCTGCCGCGGCAGGCTCACCCGGAAGACCGTGCTGCCCGGACGGCTGTCCAGTTCGACACGGCCGCGGTGCCCCGAGGCCACTGCCTGCGTACTGGCCAGGCCCAGCCCGGTGCCGCCCGCACCCCTCGAGCGCCCGCCGTCGGAGCGTACGAAGCGGTCGAAGATCTCCGACCGCAGCTCTTCGGGCACACCGGGTCCGTCGTCCTCGACGAGGATCTCCACCTCGCCGTCCCGTTCGTCCAGCCCCACGGTGACCGCGGTGCCCGGCGGGGTGTGGATACCGGGATGGCGCAGAGCCAGCTCGGCGTGTCCGCGGATCGAGGCGACCGGGGTGCGCAGCTCATGGCTGGCGTCCGCGGCGAACCGGCGCAGCCGCGGCATCGGCGTCGAGCGGCCGCTGGATCGCCTCGTCGGGTAGTCCGTCCATGAAGTGCGACTTCATGGGGTAAGGCCGCCGTCGGGGAGCATGCCGTCCAGAGCGCTCTGCACCGCGACATACGGCGCGGGACCACTCATGTCACCGAGGGGCGTGCCGAGTCCGCGCAGCGGCTTCAGTGAGGTCCGACACCGCCGTCGCATACTGTCCGGCGCTATGCCGGGCGGGAAGGATGTGACGGGACGCAACGGACGAGAAGTCAAGTAGCCGACTTTCGTAAGAGTTTCGAGCGTTTCCGCGACCCGAGCCGTCATCGGACCACTCGCGGACACATTGGCTCGCCGAGCAGGGGTACCCGCAGTTTCGCAAAGGGACAACGACGCGGGAGACGACAGTGAGCCAAGCAAACATCTTCGTTATCGGGCTGGACGAGGAGAACCTGGACACGTTGCGGCGTGTGCCCCTCGTAGCGGCCTACCGATTTCACCCCTTGCTGGACGTCGAGGAGCTGCAAATCGGCGAGATCGATGTGGCAGATCTGATCAGCAAGGCAGAGGCGCAGTTGGACGCATTCGACGGAAACATCGATGGCATCGTCGGCTACTGGGACTTTCCGGTGAGCACGATCGTTCCGATTCTGTGCGAGCGCTACGGGTTGCGCAGCTCGAGCCTGGAGTCGGTCGTCAAGTGCGAACACAAGTACTGGAGCCGGCTGGAGCAGCAGAAGGTCATCGACGAGCATCCGCGGTTCGCGCTGGTGGATCTCGAGGGTGAACCGGAGGTTCCGGAGAACCTGCGTTTCCCGATGTGGCTCAAGCCGGTCAAGTCGTTCTCCTCCGAATTGGCCTTCGGCGTGGCGAACGAGGAGGAGTTCCGGAAGGCGCTGGCCGAGATCCGGGAAGGCATCACCCGGGTCGGCAGGCCGTTCGAGTACATTCTCGACCGGCTGGACCTTCCCCCGGAGATCGCCGCGGTGGGTGGTCAGGCATGCCTGGCCGAGGAATCGCTCACGGGTGCACAGGTCGCGGTCGAAGGCCACGTTTTCGACGGCGAGCCCACCGTGTACGGGGTCCTGGACTCCATCAACTATCCCGACAGTTCCACTTTCCTGCGCCACCAGTACCCCGCCACCCTGCCCGAGACGGTGGTGCGACGGCTCAAGGACATCTCCGAACGCGTGATCACCCAGATAGGCATGGATTCGGCGACGTTCAGCATCGAGTACTTCTACGATGCGGATACCGGCGCGATCAACCTCTTGGAGATCAATCCTCGGCATTCGCAGTCACATGCAGAGATGTTTGAGTACGTCGACGGTGTTCCCAACCACCACTGCATGCTCAGCCTCGCGCTCGGCCGCGACCCGCAATTGCCGGATGCCCAAGGGCCCTACGAGGTGGCCGCAAAGTGGTACTACCGGCGGTTCGAGGACGGCGTGGTGGAGCGGAGGCCGACTCAGGAGGAAATCGACAGCCTTCAAGCGGAGATCCCCGGAGTGAGGATCGAGGTGGTGCCCGAGGAAGGGCAGCGGCTCTCCGACATGCCGGGGCAGGACAGCTACAGCTACGAACTCGCCCACATCTTCATCGGTGCGGACAGTGAGGCGGAACTGCTCGCGAAGTACGACCGCTGCGTGGAGTCCTTGCGCTTCGCGTTCGACGACACAGCGCCGCGAGAGGAGCACAGCCGGATATGCGCTTCGTGACCAATCTGCCGTGTGAGACCAAGGAAGAGGAGCACGTCTGGATCCCCGTCTCCGACGGCACCCGCCTGTCCGCCCGTATCTGGCGCCCGACGTCCTCGGACGGTGAACCCGTGCCGGCGGTGCTGGAGTACATCCCGTACCGCAAGCGCGATCTGTCCTCCGTTCGCGATTCCCTCCACCACCCGTACATCGCGGGACACGGATACGCGTGTCTGCGAGTCGACCTGCGCGGCACCGGCGAATCCGAGGGCGTACTCGCCGACGAGTACCTCGAGCAGGAACAGAGCGACGCCGAGGATGTGCTCGCCTGGATCGCCGAACAGCCGTGGTGCAACGGCCGGACCGGGATGATGGGGATCTCCTGGGGCGCCTTCAGCGCGCTCCAGGTCGCCGCCCGCCGTCCGCCGAGCCTCCAGGCGATCGTCATCGCGTCGTTCACCGACGACCGCTACGCCGACGACATGCACTACATGGGCGGCTGCCTGCTGTCCGACAACCTGGCCGAGGCCGGCACCATGTTCGCCTACGCCACCTGCCCGCCGGACCCCGCGCTGGTGGGAACACGCTGGCGGGAGATGTGGCACGAGCGGCTGGAGAACAGCGGCCCCTGGGTCGCGGAGTGGCTGCGCCACCAGCGGCGTGACGACTACTGGCGGCACGCCTCGGTCTGCGAGAACTACCAGGACGTGCGGTGTCCGGTGCTCGCCTCCAGCGGTTGGGCGGACGGATATTCGAATGCGGTGACGCGGCTGCTGGAGCACCTGGACGTACCCCGCAAGGGGCTCATCGGCCCGTGGTCGCACAAGTTCCCGCACCTCGGAGAGCCAGGTCCGGCCATCGGCTACCTGCAAGAGGTCGTGCGCTGGTGGGACCACTGGCTCAAGAACGCCGACAACAGCGTGATGGACGGCCCCATGCTGCAGACCTGGATGCAGGAGAGCGTGCCGCCCTCCACGTCCTACGAGGAGCGGCCCGGACGCTGGGTGGGAGAGCCGGCGTGGCCGTCCCCGCACGTCAAGCAGGTGTCCCGTCCCTTGAGCAAGCATCGGATGGGCGCTCCCGGCGACACGGTGGACGAGGCGGAGATGACCGTCCAGTCGCCCCTGTCGGTCGGACAGTTCGCCGGCAAGTGGGCCTCGTACAACGCTCCGCCCGACCTGCCCTACGACCAGCGCGAGGAAGACGGTGGGTCGCTGGTCTTCGACAGCGACGTGCTCACCGAGCGGGTGGAGATCCTCGGCTCGCCGACCGTGGAGCTCGATCTCGCGGTGAGCGAACCCGTCGCGATGGTGGCCGCACGTCTGTCCGACGTGGCGCCGGACGGCCGCGCCACCCGAGTCAGCTACGGCCTGCTGAACCTCACCCACCGGGACGGCCGCGACGAGCCGGAAGCACTCGTACCGGGCCGGCGGTACCGCGCCAGTGTGCAACTCAACGGCGTGGCACAGGTGTTCCCGCCCGGGCACCGGATGCGTCTGTCCCTGTCGACCTCCTACTGGCCGCTCGCCTGGCCACCGCCGAAGCCCGTGCTGTTGAGCGTGTACTCGGGTTCCAGCACCCTGACGCTGCCGGTCCGCCCGGTCGCCGAATCCGACGAGAACAACGGTCGCCCGTTCGGCGAGCCCGAGGGCGCGGAACCGATTCCGACCACTCGGGTCACCCCTCCCGACCAGCGGTGGACGGTCTCCCGCGACCTCATCGGGTACAACTCGGCGCTGGAGATCGTCAAGGACGCGGGGACGGTGCACTTCGACGGGATCGACCTCGACGTGGGCCGGCGTGCCTACGAGCGCTACGACTCGGTGGCCGACGACTTCGCATCGGTGCGCGGCGAGTCGACGTGGACGATGACGTTCAGCCGTGCCGACTGGGATGTCCGTACGGTGACCAGCACCGTACTGCGCTCCACGGAGACGGAGTTCCTGCTCCACGCGACGCTCGACGGATACGACGGTTCCCAGCGGGTGTTCTCCCGCAACTGGAACGAGACCATTCCCCGCGACCACGTCTAGGGCGGCGGAACTCTCCAGGACGGCGGCCCGGCTGCCGTTCGGAGACCCCCGAGCATGCGCCGCTGCGGGTACTGGCGGCACCGGGGCGATTTCTCGCACGTACGACCGAGGACCAGGTTCGATGGCTCTGGTCCTCGGCCGTCTCCGCGTGTCCCCGCTCAGGAGCCTTGCGGTGTGCGGCTCATCGTCTGGGTGACGGTCACCAGGATCGTGACGGGTTCCGGAGTGCCGTGCCGGTCCAGGTGGGCGGTGACCGCGGAGCGGACCTGCTCGCGTACTTCCCGGGCGGCGTCCAGAACGCGGCGTTCCTCGTGCAGGATGCAGCGCACCTCCACGTGCCACCCGGGGGCCTCGGGTGTGCGTTCGGCCCGGATGCCGGCCTCGGGGGGTGTGGCCGGGATGCCCACGGTCTGCTGGGCGTGGACGGCGGCGTCGGCCAGTCGGTGACCGAGGCTGGGCTGCAGCCCGGCCACGCCGGGGACCGCCAGGGCCGCGCGGGCGGCGGCGTGATGGATGTCCACCGCAGTGATGAGGGTCATCGGTCTTCGCCTTCCTGCACATCGGCTTCCTGGTCACCGGCTACCCGCACACCGGCTTCCTGGTCATCGGCTTCGCCGGGGTCGGGCGGCTGGAGTGGCTCCAGTACATCCACGATCTCCAGGTCGACACCGGTGACGGCCAGGCCGAGTACCCGGTGTGCGGCATGGAGGACCGCTCGGCGCACCTGGTCGGCCAGGTCCGGCAGGGGCCGGTCGAGCGCGGCGGCCAGGGTGAGGGAGATGTGCACCGCCGTGCCGTCGTCGGTGGGGGTCATGCGGCAGCTGGCGGCGCGTGCGCCGGAGACGGTGTCGGCGGCCCGGCGCAGGACTCTCGCGGCTGCGGTCTCGGCGATCCGCAGGTCCTGCGCGGGGTCGTCCAGCGGCAGCATCCGGCCGAGCCGCACCTCGGCGCGGACCGCGCGCATCACCCGGTCCGCGAGGGTCTGCCCGCTGGGCCGTTCCTGGGCTCGCAGGGCGCTGGTGGCCTCGTCCAGGGCCGCCAGTCCTTCGACGGCCTGCCTGCAGTAGGGGCAGCCGGCGGTGTGCGGGTCCGTACGGGGGGCGGAGTCGCGGGCCTGCTCCCAGGCGCGGCTGAGCGGACGGCCGCAGGGCAGCAGCTGGTCGCCGGCGAGCAGCGCGGCGTCGGTGACCTGACGCGCGTCAGCCGCCTTGGTGCTCTTCGACAGCTCGCTGCCGGAGGGCCCCGTATGCGGGTCGTCTAGCGCCATGGGCCCATCTCCTTCGTCAGAGAGCGCCGGGCCCGAAAGAGTCTGCCGCGTACGCTCTGTTCGCTGGTGCCCATCACCTGCGCGATCTCCTCATAGTGCATGCCGTGCAGCTCCCGCAGCACCCAGCATGCGCGCTGGTCCGCGCTCAGCTTGCTCAGCGCCTGCGCCAGAGCGGTGGTGGCGGCGTCGCTCTCGGCCACGCGTTCGGGTGCGCTGCCCGCATTACGGGCGGCGGGCTCGGGGACGGCTTCCAAGGGGAGGGTGGGGGCACGGCGGCGCAGGGTGTTGAGGCAGCGGTTGGTGACGATCCGGTACATCCAGGTGCGGAACGCGGCGTCGCCCCGGAACTCGGGCAGACGGCGCCAGGCGCTGAGGAAGGCGTCCTGGACGGCGTCCTCGGCATCGGCGGGGTTGCCCAGCAGGTGACGCGCCAGCGCGAGGAGCGAGGCGCCGTGGCGGCGGACCAGGACGGCGAACGCGTCGTCGTCGCCCTCGCCGGCCCGGACGGCCAGCAGCCGGTCCTCCAGCTCGGTGAGGCTGTCCCGGCCCGCGGCCGTTCCGGCGGCCGGCGGCGGGGTCGGGGTCGGAGACCGCCCGCTGTGCCGGCAGCCGACCGCTTCCGGAGGTGATGAGAGTCCGTCCCGCTTGTGCATCGGCCGCTCGCTTCTTGCCTGGGACCGTCCTGCGGCTCCCCGCCGCGGAGGCCGGTCGACGAACCGCTGGTACAAGGCACGCATCCCCACCCAGCTTATGTGACCCCTGTCACATTCAAGGCGTGAGGATTGCGGCTGGGGTGTGTCCAATCCTTTGACGGGCACTGCGCCGGTGCCCGCAGGTATTGCTCAGGAGATCCTCATGACGGACACGACCACCCGCCCCACCACCGGCGAGGACCGTGCCGGCGAGGCCGGGAAGAAACTGCAGGACCGCAGGGGCACAGGCACCCCGCCCGAGAGCCGCGGGCGGACCACCATCGCGGACAGCGTGGTGGAGAAGATCGCCGGGATGGCGACACGCGAGGTACCGGGCATCCACAGCCTGGGCGCCGGGATGGCCCGGACGATCGGGGCCGTCCGCGACCGGGTCCCCGGCGGAGGCGGACGCTCCGGCGTCACCCGCGGGGTGAAGGTCGAGGTGGGCGAGCGCCAGGCAGCCGTGGACCTCGACGTCGTCGTCGAGTACGGCGTCTCCATCGTGGACGTCGCCGGGGATGTGCGCTCCAACGTCATCTCGGCTGTGGAGCGCATGACCGGCCTGGAGGTCGTCGAGGTGAACATCGCCGTCGACGACGTCCATCTGCCCGACGAGGAGGACGAGACGGGAGGGACCGAAGGCCGTGTGACGTGACCCCGGCGCCGGAAAGGGCCCGCCCAAGCGGCCCCGGTGCGGACCGTGGACGCCGCGGCGCACGAAGAGCAGGAGGAGCAGGATCGACGTGAAAGTGAGTCTGAGATGAGCACAGCGACGGTGAGCCTGCTGGCGGGCATGGCTCTCGGCTTCGCCGGTTACTTCGGGGGGTTCGGGGCGTTCCTTGTGGTGGCGGGCCTGGGCGCGTTGGGGCTGTTCATCGGCAGCGTCCTGCAGGGCGACCTCGTCGTCGCCGACTTCGTGCACCGCCGGGAGGAGGCAAGGCCTTCCCGGAGCGAATTCGGAGGACCTCGCGGGCAGGCGAGGCGCCCCCGGGGTGACTTCGGGCCTACCCGGGACCGGGTGCGTTGACGGCACAGCCTGTCTGACGGCACAGCCTCCCGCCCCTTCGGGCAGCCCGCGCGGTGAAGCATGAGCAGGCGCCCCGGAAGCGCGGCGCGTACAGCTCTCGACGGTTCCCGCCACGAGCCGCACTTTGCTGCGCTAACGTCCGGCTTATCGCATCTGAGGGGGGCATGGATGGATCCGGTGTCGCTTGCCGTACTGACGTCGGCCGCCAGCGCGGCCGTGTCCGGCTCCGCGGGCGAGGCATGGCAAGCGGCGATGAACCGCTTGCGCGCCCGGACTCAGAACGAGTCCACCCCGCCGCAGGACGGGGATTCCCCGGCCGAGCCGTCCAAGCCACCCCCGGCACCAGCCACAGCGCCGGCAGCCAGCCCGGCACAGGCCGCCCTGTCCAAAGTGCTGGAGGGCTACTACAAGAAAGTCGGCCGGCGCGCCGACATCAGCTTCTTCGCGGCGTTCATCGCAGCCGTACTGGGCTATGTCGTCATCGGCAGCGGGATCTGGGTCGGCGTGAACGCTTCGGACGACCAGGCGCTGGCCATTGTCGTGACGGCAGGGGGCATCTTCTCCCAAGTCCTGTCGTTCTTCTTCTTCCGGAACCGGGCAGAGGAACGAAAGATGATGATCAAAGTCCTTGGCGACCTTCGCCAGGACGCCGAGGCGGATGCGCGGGCAGTGCGCGCGCTCGAACTCATCGAGCAGGTGCAACAGCCGCTCCTCAGGGACAACTTGACCGTGGCAGTCGCCCTCGAACTGAGTGGGGCGACAGCGGACCTGAAGAGCGTCCACGGCGCACTGAAGCTGTTCGACACCAACGGTGAGCGGCAGCCGCAGACTTCGGCGGCTCCCCCGGCACCCTGACAGCTCACCGCGTACTCCGCCCGGCACCGCTGTGGGGCCATCGCCCGGCTTCCGGCCAAGGCGCCGTCCGAAGCAGCGCGGAGTGCAGAGTTACGACCAGTTGGCGATCGCAGCCGACTCGCCCCGACCCAGGACGTCACCCAGGCCACCTCACGCAATGGGACGCGGGCCGAGGGAAGTGCCCCGCGATGAATGCGACCCAACCCGCCGATTTCGACGCGTCCTCCGCCGATTTCACCGCGGGAAGATCTCCAGTCGGCACGGTGCGTTCTCCCCCGGCACCGGCAGTGTCAGACCATGCCGACCCGGGGTGATCGAACCCAGGATGCTGGGGTGTCGGGCTCCGGTGCACGTCGGTACCGTGCCGGCCAGTCCGTGGACCGTCAGATACCCGAGCACGGCGAAGGCGTAGGCCTCCTTGGCGGCGGACGGCAGGCCGAGTTCGTCGGAGGTCCGCAGCGGGATCCCCTGAAGTGCCGTGCGCAGCATGGCCATCAGGGTCGGATTGCGGGTGCCGCCGCCCGATGCGACGACTTCGGTCGCCCCGACGGAAAGCGCCGCGTCCGCGACGGTCACGGCGGTGAGCCGAGTGACCGTGGCGACGATGTCCTCGGCCGGCAGCGGACCGCATCCGGCCAGGGCGGCCCGCAGATAGGGCAGGTGGAACACTTCCTTTCCCGTCGTCTTGGGCGCCGGCCTGGCGTAGTACGGCTCGTCGAGGAGCCGTCGCAGCAACGTCGGGTCGACCCTTCCCCGGGCGGCCAGAGCGCCCTGCGCGTCGTAGTCCATCCCGCCCTGGGTGAGGTCGCGGACGGCCGCGTCGATCAGGGCGTTGGCCGGGCCGGTGTCGAAGGCGACCGGTCCGTCCGTCCCCCCGGCCGCAGTGATGTTGGCGATGCCACCGAGATTCAGGGCGACGGGTACGCCGGGCCGTCCGCGCAGCCACAGCACGTCGACGATGCTCACCAGGGGGGCGCCCTGGCCGCCGGCGGCGACGTCACGGGTGCGCAGGTCGGACACGACGGGGCAGCCGGTTGCCTCCGCGATCCATGCGGGCGTGCCGATCTGCAGGGTCCCGTGCACCCGGCCGTTCTCGGTCCAGTGGTAGACGGTCTGTCCGTGCGAGGTGATCAGATCGGCACGGTCGTCGCACAGCTCCCGGGCGGCCCGTAGGGCGAGTGACGCGAAGGCCTGGCCGACCCGGGTGTCGAGCCGGCACACCTCCTCCATCGTGGTGGCCGCGGGCGGCAGTGCGGCAGCCAGCGCCGCCCGTAGTGCGTCCGAGTAGGTGTCGCTCACCAGCCCCAAGGGAGTCAGCACCAGGCTGTCCCCGTCGAGTGTCAGGTCGGCGGCCGCGGCGTCGACCGCATCGTAGGACGTGCCCGACATCAGCCCGATCACCCGCATCGTTACCGCTCCTGGTCCGTTGGGGGACGGCTCAGTCGCGC
Source organism: Streptomyces sp. NPDC004647 (assembly GCF_040609575.1). Classification (NCBI taxonomy): domain Bacteria; kingdom Bacillati; phylum Actinomycetota; class Actinomycetes; order Kitasatosporales; family Streptomycetaceae; genus Streptomyces; species Streptomyces sp. NPDC004647. Next base: position 27,933 of record NZ_JBEXKU010000030.1, read on the forward strand.
AGCGAGCGACGGTGGTCGTCCCCGCGCAGAGTGAGCAGTGCCATGGCGCTGACGGCGCAGGTGACGACCACGTAGTACGCGGGGATGTCCACGTCGCCGGTCCGCTTGATCAGTTCGGTGATGATGAGCCCCGCACAGCCCGAGAAGACGGCGTTGGACAGCGAGTACGCCAGGCCGAGCCCCGTGTAGCGGGCGCTGGTCGGGAACATCTCGGCGAGCATCGCCGGGCCCGGGCCCGCCATCAGGCCGACGACGGCACCGGCGGCGAACACCGCGAGCCCCTTGGCGGGGTTCGCGGCGCCGGGATCCTGCAGGAGGTTCAGCAGGGGGAAGGCGAGGACGGCCGCCAGGGCCGCTCCGGCCAGCATCACCGCACGTCTGCCGATCCGGTCACTGAGCATGCCCGCCGGGATGATGGCGGCGGCGAAGCCCAGGTTGGCCGCGACCGTGGCGACCAGCGCCTGCTGGAAGGTCGCGTTCAAGGTGCCCTGGAGGTAGGAGGGCATCACCACCAGGAAGGTGTAGCCCGCCGCTGACCAGCCCATGATCCGCCCGGCGCCCAGCGCGATCGCTTTGGCCACCTCGCCCGTACGGGGTCGGACCGCCCGGAGCGTCGCCGGATCGGCGGGCGCGTCCGAGGGGGCCTGACGGGTGCGCCGGAATGCGGGTGTCTCCTCCAGCCTCAGCCGCAGCCACAGGGCGACGAGTCCCATGGGCAGGGTCAGGAGGAACGGCACCCGCCAGCCCCACGAGGTGAGGTCGGTCTCGGTCAGCACCGTGGCCAGCAGCGCTGCCATACCGGCGCCTCCGAGCAGGCCGAGCGCCACGGTGAAGGACTGCCACGACCCATACAGGCCGCGCCGTCCCGGGGGTGCGAACTCCGTCATGATCGATACGGCGCCGCCGAACTCGCCTCCCGCCGAAAGGCCTTGCAGGGCGCGCAGCAGCGTCAGGAGCCACGGGGCGGCCGCGCCCATCGTGGCGTACGTCGGCAGCAGGCCGATCAGCGTCGTGGCGCCGGTCATGAGCAGCACGACGAGAATCAGCGTGGGCCGGCGGCCGATCCGGTCGCCCACCCGGCCGAAGATCGTGGCTCCCACCGGGCGGAAGAAGAACGCGAGTGCGAAGGACGCGTACGTCTTGATGAGCCCTTCGACGTCGCTTCCGCCCTCCGGGGTGAAGAAGTTGGCGGCGATGATCGTCGCGAAGTAGCCGTAGACGCCGAACTCGTACCACTCGATGAAGTTGCCGACGGACCCCGCCACCAGTGCCCGGCGCGATCGTGGCGACCCGACGGTCTCCGGGGCGGGGCCATGTACGGACGTGGTCATTGCCGGCCCTTTCGGCGTCGCGCGAGGCCCGCGCGGATGGGTGAAAGTTAGTTACACCACCCCCTCCACTGTCTGTCAATAACTTTCGCCAACCCGCCCCGACCCCTGCTCAACGGCCACGCACCACACGACGGACGGCCGGGCGGAGTCGGCGTACCGGCAGGGCGGAACGCCGGGAGCGCCAACCCCACGGACGAACCGGAGGCTTACCGTCCGGCCGGAGACGGACCGCTGAGACCGACGAGACGACAACGCGCCTCCGGCTGTCCCCCCCTGCACCGGGGCGGGGCTGACCGATGCGGTGACGACGGGTCAGGCGACCGGCCCCGGCGGGGTCCCGCCCGCCGCGGCGTCGGCCTCGGCGTCCCGGCGGGCTACGAGCGCCGCATGCGTGGGCCCGTCCGGGACCTGGGCCGGACGGCCGGAGGCGAACTCCTTGCGCAGCACGGGGACGACCTCCTCGCCGAGCATGTCGAGCTGCTCGAGCACCGTCTTCAGCGGCAGCCCGGAGTGGTCCATCAGGAACAGCTGGCGCTGGTAGTCGCCGAAGAAGTCCCGGAAGGTCAGAGTCTTGTCGATGACCTCCTGCGGGCTGCCCACGGTGAGCGGGGTCCGGTCGGTGACCTCCTCCAGCGACGGGCCGTGGCCGTACACCGGCGAGTTGTCGAAGTAGGGGCGGAACTCGCGCACCGCGTCCTGCGAGTTCTTCCGCATGAACAGCTGGCCGCCGAGGCCGACGACGGCCTGCTGCGGAGTGCCGTGGCCGTAGTGGGCGAAGCGCTCCCGGTACAGGCCGATCAGCCGGATGAAGTGTTCCTTCGGCCAGAAGATGTTGTTCGCGAAGAACCCGTCGCCGTAGTACGCGGCCTGCTCGGCGATCTCCGGGCTGCGGATCGAGCCGTGCCAGACGAACGGCGGAACGCCGTCGAGGGGCCGGGGCGTCGCGGTGAACCTCTCCAGAGGAGTGCGGAAGCGGCCCTGCCAGTCCACGACATCCTTGCGCCACAGCTCATGCAGCAGGGCGTAGTTCTCGATGGCCAGCGGGATGCCCTGGCGGATGTCCTGCCCGAACCACGGGTACACCGGCGCGGTGTTGCCGCGCCCCAGCATCACGTCGACCCGCCCGTCGGCCAGGTGCTGCAGCATCGCGAAGTCCTCGGCGATCTTGACCGGGTCGTTCGTGGTGATCAGCGTTGTGGAGGTGGAGAGGATGAGCCGCTCGGTCCGTGCGGCGATGTAGCCGAGCAGGGTCGTGGGCGACGACGGCACGAACGGCGGGTTGTGGTGCTCGCCGGTCGCGAAGACGTCGAGGCCGACCTCCTCCGCCTTGAGCGCGATGGCGGCCATCTCCTTGATCCGCTCGTGCTCGCTGGGTGTCCGGCCGGTGGTGGGATCGGCGGTGACGTCACCGATGGTGAAGATCCCTAACTGCATTCAGCTCACCATTCTCGAATTGGTTCGTTGCCAACTATGTCCCGAACATCGGGACGGGCGCCCCTGTTCCGCATTCCGCCGTTCCCCGGACCGGAGCTGAGTACCCGTTCATCCCTGCCTCGGTCCCATCCGGCTCGGCATCCGCGCACCGGTCAGATACTGCTCGGCCCAGATGGTCTTGCCCTCGGACGTGTGGCGCGTGCCCCAGCGCTGGGTCAGCTGGGCGATCAGGAAGAGCCCCCTGCCGCCCTCGTCCGTCGTCCTGGCATGCCGCAGGCGAGGGGACGTGCTGCTGCCGTCCGACACCTCGCAGATCAGGGCGTGATCGCGGATCAGCCGGAGCCGAATGGGACCCGAGGCGTACCGGATCGCGTTGGTCACCAGCTCGCTGACCACGAGCTCACTGGTGAATCCCGCGTCGTCCAGGCCCCATTCGGCCAGCTGCCGCGACGTCCGGGCACGGGCGTCGGAGACGATGGCCGGATCCGCCGGGAACTCCCACGAGGCGACCTGCTCTGCGCCGAGAGCGCGCGTACGGGCGATGAGGAGGGCGACGTCGTCGTCGGGGCGGCGGCCGGCCAGCATCGAGTCGATCACCGCTGTGCAGATGTCCTCCACCGGCCGGCCGGAACTCCTCCGGGCCAGCACCCGGGACAGGCGGTCGAGTGCGAGGCCCGAGTCGTCGTCCTTCGCCTGGAGCAGGCCGTTGGTGTACAGCGCGAGCAGACTGCCCTCGGCCAGCTCGAGGTCGACGGCCTCGAACGGCAGACCGCCCAGACCGAGCGGCGGACCCGCGGGCAGCTCCGGGAAGTCCACCGTGCCGTCCGGAGCGACGACCGCGGGCGCGGGATGGCCCGCCCGGGCAAGACCGCACTTCCGGCTCACCGGGTCGTACACCGCGTACAGACAGGTCGCACCCAGCACCGCGCTCTCGGCGGCCTCCCCGTTCGCGCTCTCCTCCTCGCACAGCCTGATGGCCAGGTCGTCCAGATGAGCCAGCACCTCGTCCGGGGGCATGTCCAGATTCGCCAGGGTGTGTACCGCCGCGCGCAGCCGTCCCATGGCGGCCGCGGCGTGCAGCCCGTGCCCGACGACGTCACCGACCGCGAGCGCCACACGCGAGCCGGACAGCGGTATCACGTCGAACCAGTCCCCGCCGACTCCGCCCCGCTCGTCCGCGGGCAGATACCGGTGGGCGACCTCGGCCGCCGCCGGCTCGGGCAGCCCGTGCGGGAGCAGGCTGCGCTGGAGCGCCAGCGCGGCGAGGTGCTCGCGGGTGTAGCGGCGGGCGTTGTCGATGCAGACGGCCGCCCGTGCGACGAACTCCTCCGCCAGCATCAAATCGTCGCGCTCGAAGGGCTCGGGCTCCTGCCACCGCCAGAACGAGGCCGCGCCCATCGTCACCCCGCGCGCCGCTACGGGGACGACCATCGCCGAGTGCATCCCGAACTCCCGCATCCTCGCGGCCCGCTTGGGGTCCGCCGCCGCCCATTGCCCCGCGCCGAAGACCGCCTCGAGCGCGGAGCCTCCGCCGTACAACGCGCGCATCACCGGCGCTGACGAGGGGTAGCTGACCGCTTCGCCGATTGCGTACACGGCCTCAGGACAGCCCTCGCGTACGGACTGCTGCCCTCCGCGGATCAGCGGCACCTGCTCGGCGACCGGCCCCGGGGCGGGCTCGTCACCCGCCACGACGGAGACCAGCAGATCGACCACGACGAAGTCGGCGAGCTGCGGCACGGCGACTTCGGCCAGTTCCTGCGCGGTGCGCATGACGTCCAGGCTGTTGCTGATGCGCGCGCTCGCGTCGTTCAGCAGCGCCAGCCGCTGCCGGGCCTGCCGGCGGTCGGTGACATCGATGACCAGGTATCCCACGCCCAGAACGCGGCCCGCCGAGTCACCGAGCCGGAAGAACGACATCGAGTAGGCGCGGTCCCGGACCGGGGCCGCGGCCGTGTGGCCCCAGTACTCGAGGTCGATCACGGACAGCCCGGTCTCGAGGACCTGGCGCATCTGGGCCTCGATGTCCGCGGCGGGCAGCCCCGGCAGCACCTCGCTCAACCGCCGCCCGAGACGCTGCTCACGCGGCAGTCCCCCGGTGCGCACCAGCGCGTCATTGAGCCAGATGCAGCGCAGGTCGGTGTCCACCACGGCCATGCCGACCGGGGTCTGGGCAGGCAGGTGTTCCAGCAGGGAGCGCTCCGTCGTCCACCAGGGCGTCCGCGCGGCGGCGACGGCGAGCAGCAGCCATTGCGGTTCTCCGTCCGGACCTGTGGTCGGACAGACGCGGGCCGCGACATCGAGACGGCGGCCGTTACGGTGCCGGACGCCGAGCACGCCCTCCCGGTCGGCGGCCGTCGGACTTCGCGCGACGGCGTCGCGTACCGCCGCGCCGTCCTGCTCCTGGAACAGCAGGAACGCCCCGGGCCTGCCCAGCACCTCCCGCGCCGAGTAGCCCAGCATGTCCTCGGCTGCCTGGCTCCACGAGACGATCGTGCCGCCCTGGTCCAGCACCACCGCGGCCACTGGCGGTGCACCCAATGGCCCCACTGTGTTCCCGGCATCGGGAGTTCCCATGGTCAGCCGTCCGATTCCTGCCGTCCCACAGTCCATCTTCGCTCCCGGGGGCGGGGCCGAGCCACTGGGGAGCCCAGGGAAGCTGAAGATTCAACCTCCGTACTCGGGCTCCGACGGCGGGGCGCCCCGCCTCGGCGGAGGTGGGCGCCCCGCGCCGGCCCTGCGGGAGCCCGTCCGACGGGGCGGGACGGCGAGGCGCCGGCCGGCCTCGACCCGGCGGCCTCCCGCCACGCATGGGCGAGGACCCGCTGACGGCCCTCTTCCGCTGAGCGGTCGCGTCTCACCCGGTCCGCGGCGGCGCCGAGCCGCGCGCGCACGCCGCGGCGCGCTCGAGGAGCAGCGTGCGTTCGCGTCGGTTACGGGTGAGCGACGCCGCGCGCTCGAACTCCTGTTGCGCCTCGTCGAGACGGCCGAGCTTCGCCAGCAGGTCGCCGCGCACGCTCGGCAGGAGGTGGTAGCCCTTGAGTGACGGCTCCGAGGTGAGCTCGTCGACGAGCTCGAGGCCCGTGGCCGGTCCGTACGCCATCGCCAGCGCGACCGCGCGGTTCAGCTCCACGACGGGGGACGGCGCGAGGACGGCGAGCGCCCCGTAGAGCGTCGCGATACGCGCCCAGTCCGTCTCCTGGGGCGTACGCGCCCGGGCGTGACATGCGGCGATCGACGCCTGCAGCACGTACGGGCCGAGCGCGCCGCCGAGCGACTCGGCACGCTCGAGCGCCGCGAGACCCCGGTGGATGAGGACCTGATCCCAGCGTGCGCGGTCCTGGTCGAGCAGAAGGACGGGCTCGCCCGACGGGCCGGTCCGGGCGGCCGAGCGGGACGCCTGGATCTCCATCAGCGCGACGAGGCCGTGGACCTCGGGCTCCTTGGGTACGAGTTCGGCCAGGACGCGACCGAGGCGCAGCGCCTCCTCACAGAGCCCGGGGCGCATCCAGTCGTCGCCGGACGTCGCCGCGTAGCCCTCGTTGAACACGAGGTAGAGGACTTCGAGCACCGATGACAGACGCTCTTCGCGCTCGGCCCCCTGCGGGACCTCGAACGGGACGTGCGCCTCGGCGAGGGTCCGCTTGGCCCTGACGATGCGCTGGGCGACGGTCGGCTCCGGGACGAGATACGCCCGCGCGATCTCCTCGGTCTTCAGTCCGCAGAGCAGCCGGAGTGTGAGCGCGACCCGAGCCTCGGTGGACAGCACGGGATGGCAGGCCGTGAACACCAGGCGCAGCAAGTCGTCGCCCATGTCGTCCTCGACTGCGGCGTCGAAGTCCGGGGAGAGCGTCTCCCGCTCGGCCTCATGGCCGAGCTCCTCGATCTTGCGCTCGAACCGGGCTTTCCGGCGCAGGGCATCGATCGCACGGTGTTTCGCAGTGGCCATGAGCCAGGCGCCCGGGTTGCGCGGGACGCCCGACTCCGGCCACTGCTCCAGCGCGGCGACCAGAGCGTCCTGTGCGAGATCCTCGGCGAGACCGATGTCGCGCACCATCCGGGCGAGACCGGCGATCAGCCTCGCCGATTCGATCCTCCAGACCGCGTCGATCGCGCGATGCGTGTCGGAAGCCGTCACCCGCCCAATCTAGGGCAGCTTCATCCGCGCCGCCGGGGAACGACGGCGCGCCGTGTCACGGCTGCCCGGCCTTCCTCTGGAGTTCGTCGCGGATCTCCTGCTCACGCGCGGCGTCCTCGGGGGGAAAGATGTCGGCAGGGAAGTCCGACACCTCGAAGACCTGGCGGACCTCGATCTCCTCGCCGTCCTCGAACGGGGCGCGGGAGACCCATTCGATCGCCTCTTCCCTCGATGTCACCTGGAGCAGCCAGTAGCCGGCGATCAGCTCCTTCGTCTCGGTGAAGGGCCCGTCGGTCACCGTGTGCTTGCCACCGGAGAACTTGATCCGCGCGCCCTTCGAGCTCGGCTGGAGCCCTTCGCCCGCGAGCAGCACCCCTGCTTTGAGCAGGTCCTCGTTGTACTTCCCCATCCGGGCGAGCATCTCCTTGCTGGGGAGAACGCCTGCCTCGGAGTCCTCGTTGGCTTTGACCAGCACCATGAATCGCATCGTCGTGTGCCTCCTTCTCGTTCCGGGTTCGACGGTTCGAAGGCCCGCTGCCGGAGGGATTCCCGGCCGGCTGAACCGAGCCTCTACTTACGCGTCGAACGAGAAGCCGCGAAATCGACACGCCGACAGAACAATTTCCGGCCCTCCTCGGCCGCCTTCGGGGCACCCGAGAGGGCGGGAAGGTCAGGGGCGCAGATAGGCGAGACCGGCGTGCTCGCTCCGGTAGGCGTCGAGGAGCCGCCGGGCGACCTGCACCGAGTCGACGAGCGGGTGCAGGGCGAAGGCCTTCACCGCCGTAGCCGGCGACCCGCTCTCGGCCGCGGCCAGCACCTCCCGCTCGACCGCCTTGACGCCGCAGACCAGGCCGGTGGCGTGGTCGGGCAGCGGGGCGGCGGAGACGGGGTGGGCGCCGCCCGCGTCCACGAAGCAGGGCACCTCGATGACCGCGTCGGCGTCCAGCGCGGACAGCGTGGTGCCGTTGCGGACGTTGAGGATGAGGGTGGTGCGCTCGTTCCTGGCGATGGCCCGCATCAGGGCGAGGGCGACCTGCTCGTAGCCCCCGGACTCCAGATCGCGGGCGTCGCGCTCGCCGACGCCCGCCGCGTCGCGGTTCTCGGCCATATAGGTGGCCTCGCGCTCCGCGCGGGTGCGGTCCCAGGCCGCCAGTGCGGGCTCCTCACCGCGGTCCATCACGTCGTAGAAGCGCTGTTGCTGATCTCGCAGGAACGCGCCGCGGGTCTGCTGCGCCTCCCGGGCGGCCCGCACCGCTTCCCTGGTGAAGTAGTAGTAGTGCAGATACTCGTTGGGGATCGCACCGAGCGACTGAAGCCAGTCCGCGCCGAAGAGCCTGCCCTCCTCGAAGGAGCCGAGGGCCTCGGAGTCGGCCAGCAGCCGGGGCAGCTCATCGCGCCCGGCGACATGCAGCCCGCGCAGCCAGCCGAGGTGGTTGAGGCCCACATAGTCGGTCCACACCCCGTCCGGGTCGGCCCCGAGGGCGCGGGCGACCCGGCGGCCCAGCCCGACGGGCGAGTCACAGATGCCGATGACGCGGTCGCCGAGATGGCGGGACATGGCCTCGGTGACGAGCCCCGCCGGGTTGGTGAAGTTGATGACCCAGGCGTTCGGTGCCCGGGCGGCGACCCGCCGGGCGATCTCGACGGCCACCGGAACCGTGCGCAGACCGTACGAGATGCCGCCGGCGCCGACCGTCTCCTGGCCGAGTACGCCCTCGGCCAGGGCGATGCGCTCATCGGCGGCGCGCCCCTCGAGCCCGCCGACGCGGATCGCGGAGAACACGAAGTCGGCGCCCTCCAGGGCCTCGTCGAGGTCGGTGGTGACGGTGACCACGGGGGCTCCCCCGGCCTCCGGCGGGGCCGGGGTTCCGCCGGCCGGGCCGCCGGCCTGCTCGGCGAGCACGCGCCGGATGGCCGACAGCCGCCCGGCGTCGAGGTCGTGGAGGACCACCCGGGTGACTCGGCCCTCGGCCCGGTCGCCGAGCAGGGCGCCGTACACCAGAGGGACACGGAATCCGCCGCCGCCCAGAATCGTCAGCTTCATGCCTCGACCACCTCCACGCCCGCCTCGCGGAAGGCGGCGCGGGTCGCCGGGTCCGCCGAGGGATTGGTCACCAGTACGTCGGTGTCCTCCGGGCCGCACACCCGCGCCACGCCGGTGCCGGGGAACTTGCCGGCGTCCGCGAGGAGCACCACCCCGGTCGCTCGACGCGATCACGGTCCGTCCGACCGGGACCTCGGCCACCGTCGTATCCATGATGCCAACACTGCCCACAGGAGCAGCGGCCGGGCATGTCGATGTGGTGGCGCACGGCTGAACGCCCTCAGACCCACCCGCCGGCCGCTCCCCCGCGCCGCTCACCCCGAGGGTTCCTTCACCACGACCGGTATGGAGGCCTCGGTCAGGACCCGTTGTCCCGCCGCACCGGTCACCACCAGGCGTGGCAGATACGGGCCTTCACGGTGGTAGACGTGGGTGCTGACCGGCTTGTCGGTCTCGTGCTTCGTACCGTCGCCGAAGTACCAGTGGTAGCGGTACCCGGCCTCCGGCGGCGATCCGTCGGGCAGGGTGGCGGTGAAGTCCACCTCGGATCCCGCCGGCCGGTCGCCGCCCCGCACGGTCAACGACACCTCGGGTCCGGTGGAGGGGAGTCCGAACCAGTCGCGGACGCGCGGGTTGAGCAGGAAGCTGTCGGCGTACTGCCGGGCCCCGTCGATATCGGGATGGGCGACCGCAGCGGTCAGGCACTGGACAGGGGTTGCGCTGAGCGCCGGGCAGGCGAGCTTCCGCAGCGGGTACTGCGGATCGGCGAACGGGCTTCCCCAGACCTTGGAGTCCCGGCCGAGCGTCGCGTTGTCCAGTGTGAACAGGCCGTCGGCCGCGACTGCGTAAGCCCCGTCGGAAGAGGCCTCGTTCGCCGTCTCGGCTGCTTCCCGGTACGCCTCGTTGGCCAGCTGCGTGTACTGCTCGTACCGCTCCGCGGCCTCGCCGAGCCCGCCCTTGCACCTGGCCAGCCGGGGCCCGTCCAGCCCCGGTACCGAGCACCTCTTGGCCAGGAGCGGGGACGTCGCGCGGCTCAGGGCGTAGTAGAAGTCGGCGACGATCACCTTCGGCCGGCCGGGGAGGGAGTGCGCCTTCTCGATGGCCGCACGGATGCCGCGCCCTCCGTATCCGACCTTGGCACCGCTGAACCAGGGGACGTCCTTCGCCGGATTGTCCGGGGCGGCGCCGATGCCCGCGCACTCCCGGTGGACCGCCTGGGGAAGGTTCTCGGATCCCGGCGTCACACCGACGGCGATGCCGAGGAAGGGGTCCAGGTCGTTGATGCATCCGTTGAGGACGACCACGTCGAGACCGTAGCCACCGGACCGTGCCTGCGCCCCCGCGGTTTCGAGCTGGCAGAAGACATCCGGCATCTGCTGGGTGACCTCGCCGAACTCCATCTCCCCATCGCCGTCCGGGTCCTGCTTCTCCCGGCGCGTCAGGCAGCCGGAGTCCTCATTGCCGTCCGGGAGACCGGGCGCGTCGAGCACCGCACCGGAGATGGAGTAGTCGACGTGCTGATGCCCCCGGCCGGTCGCCCGGCCCAGGAGTTCGCCGGTGAGATACGGGAACTTCTGGTCGTGCTCGAGCCCCTGGCCCCAGACGACCGAGTCACCGACCGCCGCCACCCGAACCGGATTGCAACCGTGGCCGATCCGGTCCCGCCAGGGCTTGCCGAAGTCGCCGGGCCCACCGAGCGCGGCGCTGCGGAGCACCCGGGCGTCGACGGTGACCGCGCCGTCCGAGGGGACCTTCTCACGGGGGATGCTGAACTCGGCGGCGGCGACCGGGCCCTTCATGACGGCCTTTCCGTCGGCCAGCTGGTCGTTCCCCGCCCGCACCCGCCACTCGATCTCGGCCCCGGTTTTCGCGCCTTCGGGGTGATAGACCTGCACCCGCCCCCGAACCGCGCCGGAGCACGACGGACCGGGCGTCAGATCCACGTCGAGGATGAGCGGGTACGTCCAGCCCTGCGCGACCGCGGAGCCGGACAGCGCCGTCATTCCCGTGATCCCCGTCAGCAGCGCCGCGAGCAGCCCGCCGGCCAGCGCGAGGAGCCTTCCCGCGGTACGGCCGCGCGTCGTCGGCCCACGGCCCGCCGGGATCCGGCCGTCCCCGCGCCGCCGCGCTCCGATACGCACCCGGGCTCTTCGCACAACAACGGCCTCCATGATTGCCCTGCTCATGACATTCCGCCCGTCGGGAATTGCGGATGCGGCACCCGCGAATGGGGCGGAGGACCAGCGTTTCAGGGATGAGCCCGCCTCAGCAGCCGATTCCGCAGTGATGATGACCACTTACTCGCAGTAGCAGAGGTCGCTCGCGCTCGACGCCCGCCGCGTCAAGGGGAGTCGCCGGCCGCGCGCATGATGTGCGCGGACCGATCCGCAAGCGCTCGGCCGGCTCGCTGACGGGCCATTCACGCGGGGCCTGGAGCAGGGACAGCAGACGCAGCAGCCGCGCCGGAGTATCGCTCATGGGATCCGGGGTGCCCGCCATCCGGGTCATCGGCTGACCTGTATGCGGCCCGGCCCCGAACGCGCCGCCGCCCCCTCTCCCCCACCCGGCTGGCCTCCACCGTGCGTCGGACGAATCGCTCTACGGTCTGCCTATGGGATTCGGAGTGTTCTTCGCGCTCTGCGCCGCCGTGTTCATGGGCACTGCGACGGTGCTGCAGGCGATGGGCGCGCGCATGGCGGCCGAAGAGTCCTCCGGCTCGGGTGCGGGGACGCTGTTGCTGGCCGTACGGCGATGGCCCTTTGTCGCGGGCATCGGGCTGGACATGCTGGGCTTCGCCGCGGAACTGGTGTCGTTACGCACGCTGCCGCTGTTCGTCGTCGAGGCGGCGCTCGCCTCGTCGCTCGCGGTGACGGCGGTCGTCGCGGCCCGCGTACTGCACATCCGGCTCCGGCGGATCGAGTGGACCGCGGTGGCCACGGTGTGCTGCGGACTGGCGCTGCTGGCCGTGGCGGCGGGCCGGGAGGGCAAGGGCGACGGCGATGAAACACTCCGCCTGGGCACGCTGTTCGCCTCGATCGGACTCGCCCTGCTCGGCTGGGCCGTGGGGCACGTACTCGGGCACAACCGGGCTGCCGTACTCGGCCTCGCCGCGGGGGTGAGCTTCGGCATCGTCGCCGTCGCCGTGCGCATGCTGCCGGGGTTCGGCGCCGTGGAGCTGCTCATCGAGCCCACGGCCTACGCGGTGGCCATCTCCGGCATCACCGGGTTCATCTTCCTCATCGACGCACTGCAGTCCGGTTCCGTCACCGCGGCGACGGCGGCCATGGTGATCGGTGAATCGGTCGGACCCGCTCTCTTCGGTGTCGCCTGGCTCGGTGACACGACCCGGCACGGGTACGCACCGCTGGCGGTCCTGGGTTTCGTACTCTCCATCGCGAGCGCGCTCGCTCTGGCGAGGTTCGGTGAAGCCGAACAGCAGACCACGGCGTCCTAGGGCCGGCCCGCCATCGGCAGGAGCAGCGCCACCACCGTCCCGGCAGCACCCGTCCGCTCGTGCCTCGATGACCCCGACGGAGGGAGTCGACCCCCATGGCCAACAAGTCTTCCGGCTCCGAGGGCCGTGGGCCGTTCCTCGGACGGCTGTACCACGCGTTCCACCGTTCCACCGCCAAGCGCGGCTGGAAGCGGGCCAACGAGTTGGAACTCACGAACCGCTCGATGGGCTTCGCCGCACTCGGGTTCCTCACCCTGGTGCCACTGCTGATCGTGGTCGCGGCAGCGGATCCGACGAACGGGCAGGGGTTCGCCCGGTGGCTGGGCGACGGGCTCGGCGTGTCCAGGGAGGCCTCCCAGGAAGAGATCGAGCAGCTTTTCGCCAAGCCCCGGCAGGCGCTGGAGACCACCACGGCATTCGGCCTCGCCGCCCTCGCCGTCTTCGGGCTGACGTTCGGCTCGTCGGTGCAGACCGGCTACGAGAAGGTGTGGGAGCTCCCCGCCGCCCGCTGGCACACCATGTGGCGGCACCTCGTATGGCTCGCCACTCTGATCGGCTACCTCTATCTATCGGCTCACAGCACGCTGGAGCCCGACCGCCCCGGGCAGGCGGCTCAGACCACCTTCCGCCTGCTGGTGGCGGTGCTGAGCGCTGTGCTCTTCTTCTGGTGGTCACAGCGGCTGCTGCTGGGAGGGCGGATCGGCTGGGTCGCCCTGCTGCCCGGTGCGGTGTCGACAGTGATCGGGCTGATCGGGCTGAGAGTCTTCTCCAAGCTGGTGTTCTCACCGCTGATCGCCTCCAACGCCGTCACCTACGGCCCGTTCGGAACCGTCCTCGTCGTCCAGTCCTGGCTCGTCGGCGTCGGCACCGTCGTCTTCGGCGGCGCCCTCGTCGGCCGGCTGATCCACGAGGAATTCCCCCGCGTGGCGGACAGACTGCGGCGGCGGAAGTGACATCCGGGCCCTGACCCCACCCCGGGCACTCGCCGCCAGGACCCGGGGACGCCGGCCGCTGAACCGGACCGAGAACTTCTGCGCCCCCGCGGCCCGGAAGAAGCCCAACCACTTGGCTGTGGACCACTACGACCGGGGTGCGCCGCAGTCGGCGGTGGGCCGGCTCAACACCTACACCTCGGCGCCCTGACGGGCCCGGCTGCCCCTACACCCCGTCGAGCAGCGCGATGTCCGCGTCATCGAGGGCGAGGTGGCAGGCAGCCGCGGAGTCCTGGATGGTCCCCGGCCGGCTTGAGCCGGGGATCGGGATGACGACCGGCGACTTGGCCAGCATCCACGCCAGGCAGACCCGCTGCGGGCTGACCCCGTGCGCCTCGGCGACGCGGGCGAACGGTGCGTAGGCGGAGCCCAGCTTCCCCGCCTGCGCGATGCCGCCGAGCGGGCTCCACGGCAGGAAGGCGATGCCGAGTTCGTCGCAGAGTTCGAGCTCGGGCTCGCTGGAGCGGAAGGCGGGTGCGAACTGGTTCTGCACGGCGGCCAGCCGCCCGCCGAGGATCTCATTCGCCAGCCGGATCTGGCCGGGGTCGGCGTTGGAGATGCCGGCCATCCGGATCTTGCCCTCGTCGAGGAGGTCGCGGAGGGCTCCGACGGAGTCCGCGTACGGGACGTCCGGGTCCGGGCGGTGGAACTGGTACAGCCCGATGGCCTCGACGCCGAGCCGTGCGAGGGAGTCCTCACAGGACCGCTTGAGGTGCTCAGGGCTGCCGTCCAGGGCCCAGGAGCCGTCGGCAGGGCGCACGTGGCCGCCCTTGGTGGCGACCAGCACCTCGCGCCCGCGCGCGTGCGTGGCCAGCGCCTTGGCGATCAGGGACTCGTTGTGGCCCTCTGCGTCGTCGCGCAAACGGTAGGCGTCCGCCGTGTCGATGAGCGTCACGCCGGCGTCCAGAGCGGCGTGGATGGTGGCGATCGAGCCCGCCTCGCCGGGGCGTCCCTCGACAGACATGGGCATGCCCCCGAGCCCGATCGCGCTGACCTCGACGTCACCGATGCGGCGAGTCTGCATGCTGTTGCCTCTCCTCGAGCCGTGGCGCGTGCCGGTGCTCCGCACACGGCATTCAGCCTCGTGTCCCACGGTCCAGCTGTCCAATAGAAGAAAATGAACGCATTCAGCAGCTACGCTGCTGAATCATGGAACTACGGCACCTGGAGTACTTCGTCGCCGTCGCGGAGGAGCGCCACTTCACCCGCGCGGCCGAGCGGCTGCTGGTCTCGCAGTCGGGGCTGTCGGCGTCGGTACGGGCCCTGGAGCGGGAGCTCGGCGCCCAGCTCTTCGTGCGCAGCACCCGCAGCGTGGAACTGACCGGTCCCGGCCGGGCGCTCCTGGTCGAGGCGTCCCGCGCGCTGGCCAGCGTACGCGCCGCCAAGGACGCCGTGGCGGCCGTCCAGGGGCTGCTCCGGGGGACCCTCTCCGTAGGAACCGAGCAGTGCATCGCCGGGGTGGACGTGCCCGCGCTGCTGGCCCGGTTCCGCTCGGAGCACCCGGATGTGGAGGTCAGGCTCCGCCAGGCTGGGTCGGCGGAGCTGGTCGACGAGGTGGATGCGGGCCGGCTCGATCTCGCCTTCGTCGCTCTCTGCGGCAAGCCGCCGGAGGGCGTACGGCTGCTGCCGGTCACGAGCGAGCCGATGGTGCTGCTGTGCCATCCGGAGCACCCGCTCGCGGCTGCGGAGAAGGTGGAGTGGGACGAGCTGAGTGGCGAGCAGTTCGTGGACTTCCACCCCGACTGGGGCGCCCGGGGACTGACCGACCGCGCCTTCGCCGCCGCCGGTACGCGGCGGCAGGTGGCACTGGAGGTCAACGATGTGCACAGCCTGATCGAGCTGGTGGGCCACGGCCTCGGCATCGCCGTGGTCCCACAGCCGGTCGCCCGCAAGGAACAGGCGGCCGGACTGGTCGCGGTCCGGCTGGCAGGATCTCCGGAACCGCTGTGGGAGGTCTCGGTGGCCGTCCCCGGTTCCGACCGGGTCGGCCCCGCCGCGCGGGAGCTGCTCTCCTACCTGGGCGGCGCGGCCGGCGGCGGTCCGGCAGCCGACCGCCTCACATCGTCTCCATCTTGATGTACCGCCAGGCTTCCGGAGCTTCCGCCACAATCGCGGTGATCACCGCCGCGGCCAGTGCACCCACGGCGATGCGCACCACGCTCGCCGGGATGAAAATGCCCTTCCTCATCGAGGACTCACCTCCTCTCCCTCACGAGTGGCCCGCGCTGCGGCAGACGCGCCGTCCAGCACCTCGCCCACCAGGGTCTCGACCATCCGGACAGCCTCGCCGACCGCCTGCTGGACGGGAGCACTGAGCCCGAAGACCACGTCGGGCTCGTCGCCGTTCATCCGCACCAGCGGCTCGCAGCCGACGATCAGGATGCGTGGCAGCGGGCCGTCGCCGAGCCGCCTTGCCAGCGCGAGGACCTTGACCGGGTCCATGGCGTGCGCCTCCGGGGCGCCGTCCAGTTCCGCGATCTCCGGCTCGATGACGGACACGGTGCCGGGCCGGTGCCCCCGCGGGGCGGCGTCCACCAGCAGGGCGGCGTCGTAGCCCTCCAGCAGCCGGTAGGCCAGGTCCATGCCGCGGATGCCGAAGTCCGCGACGTGCACGCCGTCGGGCAGCGGACGGTGGCGCAGTGCGGCGATCACCTCAGGTCCGAAGGCGTCATCGGCCAGGAAGACATTGCCGATGCCGGCGACCAGGACCCGGGGCCGGCCCGGGCCGCTCTCCGGCTGTGTACCGGCGGGCTCCACTTCCTCCGGGGAGAAGAAGAAGCGATGGCCGATCTGCCCGCTCACCCCGAAGTCCCGGCCCGGGTCGCCCTGCAGGACGACCGCGACATGGATCCGGCCCTCGAAGTCCTCCTCGACGGTGTCCACTTCGGCGTTCCGGCCGGCCAGTGCGAGATCGAAGATGTCGGCGCTGCGGGAGGGCCGCAGCCGGACCCGGCTGCCCCGGCGCAGCACGACCCCGTCCACGGTCACCGTCCGGGTCCTGGGTGTCGAGGCGCCGTCCGGCGTCCGCTCGCTCACGCGTCCTCCCTGGGCCGGAACTCACGGATGGTGCCGTGCAGTGCGAGGAGTTCGTCGGGGCGAAGGGCCGCGCAGCGGTCCAGGATCTCCCTCGCCCGCGGGTCGCAGGCCCGGGCCTCCGCCTGCTCCTCCTCCGTCAGGCTGAGGACGCTGAGGATGAGCAACTGGTCGATCTCCCCGCCGTCGAAGAGGTCCCCCGGGCTCTCCGGGGCCACGGCCGGGAAGTCGTAGAGGGTGACGGGCGAGGAGAGCATGGTGTGCGCACCGGTTCCGCCGTCCCACGGGGCGACCGCGCAGCCCACGAGTACGGGCCAGGTGCCCTGGTTCTCGCAGGCCTCGGCCGCCGATCGCAGGTGCTCCGGTGGGTCGATGAGCGAGATGAAGCGCCCGGAGTCGCTGTGCAGCACGGTGTGGGTGGAGACGAACGCGTAGGCGGAGGCGTCCTCGCGGGCATTGCGCGCGCCGGCGGCCGGCAGCGGGCTCGGCGTGGTGTTGTCGATCCGCACCGTCAGCCGCAGTACGCCGTCCGCGACACGCTCGGCGTCGGTCTCGACGGTGCCGGTCAGCGCCTTCCAGCTGCGGACGAGCGTGCCGGCATGCAGGCCCGTACGGTCGACCAGCGGCTCGCGGTCGTCGCCCGCGGGGATGTCGACGGCCGTGCGGGCGGCGCAGTCGAGGACCGTGTTCGGCGTCACGGGGACGAGCACGTCGCGTTCGGTCGCCTCCTGCCAGGCGAGGTAGCGCTCTCCGTCGACCGTCAGCCCGTCCACCGGCTCGGGACCGTCGGGGCCCTCCTTGAGGACCGTGCGCTCGACGACGTGCAGGAACCGCACCCGGACCGTCACTTCCGTATCGCCTGCGGTGCCGAGCAGCACCTGGGTCTGCATCCGGCTCGGCTCACCGAGCGCGGCGGCGCACGCCTGCGGGTAGACCCCTCCGAAGGTCCAGCGCTTGACGTTCTTCAGCGCGGACCTGCGGTACGGCCAGAGCAGGTAGCCCTCATAGAGGCAGGTGCGCACGATCTTCTCTACGGCGTCCATGGTGCTCCGGCGGTCTCAGCGGTGGTGGGGGTTTCACGGCTGCGGCTTCCCGCCTGTTCGAGCAGGCTGTCGACGGTGTCGTCCCAGCTGGTCAGCACCTGCCGCGCCCGGTACGCATCGAGCCGGTCGTAACTGTCCCTGGACAGCCGCAGCCACGGGCTCCCCGCGAAATAACGGTCGATCAGTCCGTGCCACAGCCCGGCGGGCAGCTGCCACGTGGTGTCCTTGGCCCAGGAGATCTGGGCCGTCCGCAGCCGCCCGTCGGCGGCGTCGAAGAAGACGGTGCCGCTGAACAGGAAGTCCAGCGGCACATCCGCGTCCCGTACGGCGCGCAGGTACTTGGTGACGGCCAGTTCCGTGTCGCATGTGCACGGCACCCGCAGATCGACGGTCGTCCCGCCGTCGAACGGGGGGACCACCAGGGTGGTCTGCGTCCAGGGGAGCGGCCGCATGGTGCTGCCCCAGCGTTCCGGTTCCCCGAACAGCTCGATCAGCGCCTGCTGGGCACCGCGGTCGTAGCGGCGCCGGGCGACGTCGATCCTGATGGCCGTCGTCAGGCTCACCGAGCGAATCGGGCCGCCGCCCGTTCTGCTGATCTCCAGCCCGAAGCGCAGCGTCGGAACGGCCGCGAACCGTTCCGGTTCCGCGCTGGTGACCGCGAAGGTCAGGTCGGGGATGGCGTGTTCCGAGGCCGGGACCTCCCGCACGCTCACGCCGGGGAGAGGTTCGGCATGTCGGCCAGCACCGGGTTGTGCTGCTTGGCGTTGATCCCGGTCGATCTGCGTGCCGTCGAGCGGTCGTCCGGCAGATGTCCCGGCTGTCGCTTGTACAGGCCCCGGTGGTTGCCGCGCCGGACGCCCGCGACATGGGCCGCCTTGTCCGGCGCTACGTCGGGCTTTCCTACCGTGATGTCGGCCATGACGCCTCCTCGGTCCTGGGAAGGAAGTCGGTGGAGAGTTCGTGGAAGAAGGCTTCGACCTGCTGCCATACGTCGGGGCCGCCGCCCAGTCCCTTCCAGTGTGCGCGTACCACGGCGACCAGGCGATAGCAGTCGTCGAGGGGGACCAGCCAGTGTTCCCGGGCCTCTCCGGCCCGGTTGACCAGCAGTGCCTCCACGTCGTCGGTGAGGGTGGACAGGGCCGGGTCGCTGGCCTCCACCGCGCGCCAGCTCTCCGCGTCGACCGTGGACCGCATGACGCCCAGCGGGCTCGGGTACCCCACGGACACCTCGCCGGAGGCCTCGCTCCGTACGAAGAACGCCATGTCGACCGGGACACCGAGGCCGGCCCACACGGCGTCGTCGATGTCGCAGCCGTCGAGCCGCTGTCTGCGTCCGGACAGCAGCCGGTAGTGCGCTCCTCCGGCCTCCCGCCGGTCGAACAGCAGGGAGCAGGCGCGGCAGGCGCAGGCGACCTCGTTCGCCCGGATGTCCAGCAGGTGCCGGTGCTCCGGGACGAGGGTCTCCGCACACAGGTCGCAGCGCTCCTGGGCGGCCCCGTCGCGCTGCGCGGCCGTACCGGGGCGGGGCCGGTGGTGCGCGAGCCGCCGCAGTCCGGACGCGGCGAAGGATGCCGTCACGGCGCTCACCCGGTCCCGTGGCCCGTGAGCGTACGGCCTTTGAACAGCGCGTCGACCGGGATGAGGGTCTGCGGCGCCGCGGGCTGGGTGGTCTCGGTCTCGACCCGTTCGATCTCGGGCGCGGCGCTGCGGACGCTGTCCCGGACAGCTTCCTCGAGGGGCGCGGACGAGGACGAGCAGCCTCGGCCCGCCGGGAGCCGGACCCGTACGGCCGTGTCCGACAGCTCCAGCAACTCCACGTCGCTTCCCTGCGACTGGAGGTACGGGCGGATGAGCTCCAGCGCCCGGCGCACCCGCGCCTCCACCGGGTCCGGGTGGAGATCGTGCACCAGCAGCAGATGGCCGACGAGTTCGTCGTCCGCGATCCGCCGCGCCGCACCCCCGTCGCCCGCGGCGCCGTCGCCCGGAGCACCGTCGCCCTGAGCGCCGTCATCCGCCTCGTCCGCGAGGTGCCCCATGATGCGGGCGAGACAGTCGCCGTAGAGGTCGACCAGCGCCTCGACGGTCTCCAGCGCCCGTGCGGCGGCGGCGCTGTCCGGCAACTTCTCCAGGCCGGAGAGCAACTCCTCGGCCCGGGCCACCTGTTCGCGCGCCTGCGCGTCTTCCCATGGCATGGCGGCCGCCCCTACGAAACCGCGCCGAAGGTCGGCGAGTGGGTTTGTCGCACCGTGCGCCCGTTGCCGAGATACATGTGCACACCGCAGGGCAGGCAGGGATCGAAGCTGCGCACGGTCCGCATGATGTCGATGCCCTTGAAGTTGTCCGGGCCGTTCTCCTCGAAGATCGGGCTGCCCTGGACGGCGTCCTCGTACGGGCCGGGGGTGCCGAAGGAGTCCCGGGGGCTGGCGTTCCACGGGGTCGGCGGGTACGGCTGGTAGTTCGCGATCTTGCCGTCCCTGATCACCACATGGTGCGACAGCACGCCGCGTACGGCCTCGTGGAACCCCACGCCGATGGCGTCCTTCGGCACCACGAAGTCCTGGAACGCCTTGGTCCGTCCCGCCCGGACCTCCTCCAGCGCACGGTCCACGAAGTGCAGGGCCATCCCGGCGGCGTAGGCCACGAAATACATCCGCGCCCGGTTGCGCTCCAAGGTGTTGGGGAAGGGCGGCGGCTTCCACTCCAGCCGGGCCTCCGCCATGGCGGGCGTCTTGGGGAGGTCGATCTCCACGCTCCGGCCGGTGGACCGGACATAGGGGGTGTTGACCAGGCCGGCGAGCGAGGTGGCCCACAGCCGCGCGAGCGGCCCTCCGCCGGTCTCCAGAGGCAGATGGTCATCCGTGCGCTTGTCGTACCAGCGAGGGCTGACGACCCAGCTGTACTTGCCGCCGTCCAGATCGCGCTTCTGCGGTACGGGCAGGGTGGTCTGGTTCCAGGGGTGGCGCTGGTCCACGGGATTGCCGAGCGGGTCCTTGTCGACGAATGTCTCCTCCCCCGCCCAGTCCTCGTAGTACGAGCTGCCGAGCAGGATCCGCATCCCCAGATTGATGTCGACCAGATCGGAGGTGACCAGCTCACCGTCGACGATGATGCCGGGGGTGACGAACATGGCCTTGCCCCAGTCGTTCATCGTCCGGTAGCTGTAGTCCACGACGTCGGGGTTCTGGAAACAGCCCCAGCAGGCGAGCAGGGTGCGCCGCCGGCCGACCTCCTCGTAGCCGGGCAGGGCTTCGTAGAAGAAGTCGAAGACGTCGTCGTTCATCGCGACCGCGCGCTTGATGAAGTCGATGCAGCGCATCAGCCGCACGAGGTAGTCGGTGAAGACCTGCGGCGTGGCCACGGTGCCCACCCCGCCCGGGTAGAGCGTGGAGGGGTGCACGTGCCGACCCTCCATCAGACAGCACATCTCGCGCGTCAGACGGCTCATCACGAGGGCCTCTTTGTACATCTCGCCCTCGAACGGGTTGAAGGCGCGCATGATGTCGGCCAGCGTCTTGTATCCGTGCAGATGGCCCCGCCCGGCAGCGGTCCGTTCCGCGCGCTCCATCACCCCTGGGTTGGTCTCCTTGACCATGCGTTCGCAGAAGTCGACGAAGACCATGTTGTCCTGGAAGATCGTGTGGTCGAACATGAACTCGGCGGCTTCGCCCAGGTTGATGATCCAGTCGGCCAGCGGCGGCGGCTTCACGCCGTAGGCCATGTTCTGCGCGTACACCGAGCAGGTGGCGTGGTTGTCCCCGCAGATGCCGCAGATACGGCTGGTGATGAAGTGCGAGTCCCGGGGGTCCTTGCCTTTCATGAAGACGCTGTAGCCCCGGAAGATGGATGAGGTGCTGCGGCACTCGACGACTTCGCGGTTCGCGAAGTCGATCTTCGTATAGATGCCCAGGTTGCCGATGATCCTGGTGATCGGGTCGAACGCCACCTCGGTGAGAGTGCGCTGCTCGGGCGAGATGGTCTGGCGCGTCGTCACGTGACGGTCCTTTCGCGCATCGTCAGCGGCCGGACCATCGCGGCGCGAAGCCGCTGGTCAGCTCGGGCCGGTTGTGGCGCCACTTGGGTTCCCTGTTCGCGGCGCGGTTGGTGATGGAGCGCAGCGTGCGGATGAGCGGCCCGTAGGTCGCACCCATCACCACGGAGGACACGCTGCCGCCCGGCGGCTCGTCCATGAACGGCATGAACTTGTCGGGGAAGCCGGGCATGGTGCAGCCGATGCAGATACCGCCGACGTTGGGGCAGCCGCCGACGCCGTCCATCCAGCCGCGCTTGGTGACGTTGCAGTTCACCACCGGGCCCCAGCAGCCGATCTTCACCTGGCACTTGGGCGAGTTGTAGTCCTTGGCGAAGTCGCCCTGCTCGTAGTACGCGGCCCGGTCGCAGCCCTCGTGAACGGTCTTGCCGAACAGCCAGGTCGGGCGCAGCTGCTCGTCCAGCGGGATCGTCGGGGCGAGCCCCGCGGCCTGGTGGAGCACCCAGAGCAGGGTCTCCATGAAGTTGTCGGGCTGGACGGGGCAGCCGGGGACGTTGATGATGGGCAGCCCTCCCGCGGAGCGGAAGTCCCAGCCCAGGTAGTCGGCGAGGCCCATGGAGCCGGTGGGGTTGCCCGCCATGGCGTGGATGCCGCCGTACGCGGCACAGGTGCCGATGGCGACCACGGCCCAGGCCTTGGACGCGAGCCGGTCGATCCAGTCGTTGAAGGTGATCGGCTCACCGGTGTCCGGGTCATTGCCCATCGAGGTCCAGTAGCCGTCGCCGTTGATCCGCTCGTTCGGAATGGAGCCCTCGACGACGAAGACGAAGGGGGCCAGTTCGCCGCGGGCGGCCTGATGGAAGGCACGCATGAAGTCATCGCCGGTCTCGTAGGCCAGCACCTTGTTGTGCAGACGGACCTTGGGGAGGCCGGGGATCGCGCCGAGCAGTACGTCTTCGAGGCTGGGCAACGAGGCGGCAGTGATCGAGACCGTGTCGCCGTCGCAGCTCATCCCCTCCGAGGTCCAGAGGATGTGGACCTCCTCGACCCCGGGGGCGGGCGAGTCGGTACTCATGGCGCATTCCTTCCTTCAGGCCGGGTGAGGAGCAGGCGCCCCTGGCGAGGGCTGCGGCCACGGGTGGGAACGCGGTCCGATGACCACGTCTCCAGGAAGGCTGACATGATGCACATTTAGTCACAACTCGGACACGCCCGGTCCGGTGCCCGCTCGGCGATCCGCTCCGGTGTCGGGGAGGGGCGCTCCTTCCGTACGAAGGCGGTCCGCAGCGCGTGGTACGGCTCCTCCGGGCCGAAGAAGGCGCGGCGCATCCATACCAGCTCCTCGGCCCGGTAGTCGCGCAGCGGCTTGACCTCCTCGTCGCGTTCCCGCGCCGCCTTCTTCTCCCCGATCCGTGCATGCAGCAGCGGTTCGCAGGCCAGCCGGGCGGCCAGCCGGGCGACGTCCCCGGCGAATTCCCCGGGGCCGCAGGCCAGCACGCGGTCCACGAGCCCGGCCTTCAGGGCAGCGGCGGAGCTCACCGGCAGCGCCTCCCGCGTCAGCCGCTCCGCTTCGGCGGCGCCCACCCGGCGGGGCAGGGTGTACGTCCAGTACTCCGATCCGTACAGGCCCATCAGCCGGTAGTGCGGGTTGAGGACCGCACCCGCCCTGCACCACACCTCGTCCGCCGCCAGTGCGAGCATCACTCCCCCGGCGGCGGCGTTGCCTCCGAGTGCGGCGACGACCAGCCGGTCGGTGGTGGTCAGCACGGCCTCCACGAGGTCGTTCATCGCCTGGATGTTGGCCCACGACTCCTGTGCGGGGTCGGCGGCGGCCTCGATCACGCCCAGATGGATGCCGTTGGAGAAGAAGTCCCGCGTGCCGCCGAGGACCAGCACGTCCGTCGGCCGGGAGCAGGCGAAGCGGTACGCCGACAGCAGCCGTCGGCACTGCCCCGTGCTCATCGCCCCGCCGGGGAAGGAGAAGCGCAGAAAACCGGTCCGCCCGTTCTCGTCGTAGCGGATATCGGCCCAGGTGCGGTGCCCGGCCGGGGGCCACAGCTCCGGCGTCAGTTCGGGCACGTCCGGCAGCCGGTCGCCGAGCGCCGAGACGGCCGGCAGCCGATACGTTCTCGGGCCCCCCGGCCGCCGCCGGGGCCTCAGCTCGGCGATCCACACGGCGCCGTCCGCGGTCGCCCGGCAGATCGCGCCGGCCCGGGTGGCCAGCACCTCACCGGGCCGGCCGCACAGCCGGTCCTCGGGATGGCCGCCGTGCAGATACCACTCACCGCCCAGGAACGCGTCCAGCACCCCGGGCTGAGAATCAGCGGCGCGCAGCTTGCGCAGGACGGTTCCGGTGGGATCCGAGGCCCAGTCGATCCGGCGCAGGTCCTGGCCGAAGTACCGGCGCTGCCCGCGGCCGTCGTCCGGGTTCTGCGGACGGGGAACGTACGTTCCCGAGGCGAAGCGCTCCACGGCGAGCAGCACCGCCTCCACAGCGGCGTCCGCGACCTCGCCGCGGTACAGATCGCTCTTGCCGACGGGCGGTACGGCGCAGGACGCCGACGCCCAGACGGGCCCCGCGTCCATCTCCGCCTCGGCCTGCAGCACCGTCACCCCCCACCGCTCGGCGCCTTCGTGGAGCGCCCAGTCGAGCGCCGAGGGACCGCGGTCCCCGGGCGGCCCGGGGTGCACGATCAGACAGGTGTGGGCGGACCAGACGTCCTCGGGGATCGCCGTCGTCAGTATGGGCGCGACGACCAGCCGCGGCGCATGGCGCCGTACGGCCTCCACGATCGACGCCTCCCCGAGTGCCGGCTCCATCGCCACCGTGTGCCCACGGTCCGCCAGCTCGGCGTGGACCCGCTGCGTCAGACTGTTGAACGCGCTCGCGACGAGCAGGATGTGCATCGCGCCTCCTGGCCGGGTTCTCTCGGAGGGTGATGCTTGCTCAGGAGACCCCGGCCGGGGCCCAGGCTCGCCCGCTCTTGCGCCGCCCGGGGGAAATCGCGGGCAGCCAGGGCCGGGTCCGCCGGAGGGCCCGCGGGCGGTGCCTACGGTGATGGCCCATGCATGAACTGTCCATCGCGGCCGCCGTCGTCGAGAGCGCCGAGAAAGCCGCCCGTGATCACGGCGCCTCCTCGGTCGAGTCGGTGCGGCTGCGCATCGGGGAACTCTCGGGGGTGGTGGCGGACGCCCTGCGCTTCTCGTTCGAGGTCGCCACCGCCGGCACGATGCTCGACGGCGCGGAACTCGACGTCGAGGACGTGCCCGGATCGGCCCGTTGCACCTCCTGCGAGCTGGAGTTCGCCGTGGGCACACCGCCGCAGCTGTGGTGCCCGCAGTGCGAGCGGACGACGACGGAACTGCTCACCGGCCGCGAGCTCGACCTGGTCGGCGTACGGCTCCCGGCGGACACCGCGTGCCCCGGCACGCGGGAAGTGCGACAAGGAGAGAGCGCGTGATGTGTCGAGTTGTCGACCTGCAACAGGCCGTGCTGGCGAAGAACGACGGCCTGGCCGCCTCGCTGCGCGAGGACCTTATGGACCGCGGGGTCACCGCCGTCAACCTGCTGTCCAGCCCGGGCAGCGGCAAGACGGCGCTGCTGGAACTCCTCCTGACCTGGGCGACCGAGCGTGGAATCCCGGTGGCGGCCATCACCGCCGACCTCGCCACGGAGAACGACGCCGTGCGGCTGGCCAGATCCGGGGCGCTCGTGAAGCAGGTGCTGACGGGCGGGCTGTGCCACTTGGAGGCCGATCAGGTCCGCGCCCATCTGGACGGCTGGCTCCCCGACGGCACCCGTGTGCTGTTCGTGGAGAACGTGGGCAACCTGGTCTGCCCCGCCTCCTACGACCTGGGCGAGACGCTGCGGGTGGTGCTCATGTCCGTCACCGAGGGCGAGGACAAGCCGGTCAAGTACCCCACCGCGTTCGGACTGGCGAACCTGGTCGTCCTCAGCAAGACCGACCTCGCGGAAGCCGTCGGCTTCGACGAGAAGGAGTTCGCCGCGAACATCGGGCGGATCAACCCCGGGGTGGAGGTACTGCGGACCTCGGCCCGTACCGGCCAGGGAGTCGAGACGGTCCTGAACCGCGTCCTGGCCGCATGCGACGGGTCACCGCCGCACCGGCCACCGCTCGCCGGAGCGCACTCCCACGGCCACGTCCATGAGCACATGACGGCATCCGAACCGGCGTCATGACCGGCGCTCCGGTGGACGGTCCGGAGCAGGCCCCGCTGCGGCGCAGAGTCCTCGTACGAGGCGTCGTGCAGGGCGTGGGCTTCCGGCCCTTCGTCCACCGTCTCGCCTCCGGACTGGCCCTGTCGGGGTGCGTCGGCAACAACGCGGACGGTGTCGTCGCCGAAGTCGAGGGCGAGCCCCGCTCCGTCGAGGCGTTCTGCCAACGGGTCGGCGACCAGGCGCCGCCGTCGGCAGTGGTCACCTCCGTCAGCTACGAAGAGGTGCCGGCCCTGGGCACCGAGGGTTTCACCATCCGGCCCTCGGAGCAGGGCGAGGGCCGTACGCTGCTGCCGCCGGACATCGCCACCTGCGCGGACTGTCTGCGCGAGCTGGCGGATCCGCGGGACCGCAGGCACCGCCACCCGTTCATCACCTGCACCCACTGCGGTCCCCGCCTCACCATCGCCACCGCACTGCCGTACGACCGCGCGACCACGACCATGGCCGCCTTCCCCCTGTGCCCGGCCTGCGCTCACGAGTACGCCGACCCGGCCGACCGGCGCTTCCACGCACAGCCGGTGGCCTGCCCGTCCTGCGGCCCGGAACTGCGGCTCACCCCGGCGCCCGGCACCGGCGCGACCCGGGTCGAAGGCGAACAGGCGCTCGCCCAGGCGCGCCGGATGCTCGCGTCCGGGGCGATCCTGGCCGTCAAGGGCATCGGCGGCTATCACCTCGCCTGTGACGCGGCCGACGCGGATGCCGTCGCCACCCTGCGCAAGCGCAAGGCCCGCGGCGGCAAGCCGTTCGCGGTCATGGCGGCCGACCTCGCCACCGCCACGCGCCTCGCCCCGGTCAGCCCGGCGGAACGGAGCGTCCTCGCCGGCCGGCTCCGGCCGATCGTGCTGCTGCGCCGCCGCACCGCCACCGGCGGGCAGCCCGGCCCGCTGGCCGCCGAAGTCTGCCCCGGCAGCCCGGATGTGGGCGTGATGCTGCCCTATACCCCGCTGCACCAGCTGCTCTTCGGGTTGCCCGGGGACCCGCCGGGACCGAGGGTGCTGGTGATGACCAGCGGCAACCGCTCGGGCGAACCCATCGTGACCGACGACCGCGAGGCGCTGACGCGGCTGGCCGGCGTGGCCGACGCCTGGCTGTGGCACGACCGGGCCATCGAAGTGCCCTGCGACGACTCGGTGGTGCGCGTGCGCCCCGACGGGAGCGAGACCGTACTGCGCCGGTCCCGCGGCTACGCCCCCTCCCCGATCGAACTCCCGGTCGCGGTGCGGCCGTCCCTCGCCGTCGGCGGGGACCTCAAGAACACGCTCTGCCTCGCCGAGGATCGCAGCGCGTGGTTCTCGCCGCACATCGGGGACATGGGGGACCTGGAGACCGTACGGGCCTTCGAGCGGACCGAGCGGCGGATGCGCGCGCTGACCGGCGTCGCCCCCCGGGTCCTGGTGGCGGACCGGCACCCCGGCTACCACTCCGCGCA
Organism: Streptomyces sp. NPDC004647; assembly: GCF_040609575.1. Taxonomy (NCBI): domain Bacteria; kingdom Bacillati; phylum Actinomycetota; class Actinomycetes; order Kitasatosporales; family Streptomycetaceae; genus Streptomyces; species Streptomyces sp. NPDC004647. Next base: position 55,059 of record NZ_JBEXKU010000030.1, read on the forward strand.
CTGGGCGAGCCGCCACGCGGCCGGGCGCCCCCTGCGGCTGGTGCAGCACCACCATGCGCATATCGCCTCGGCCATGGCGGAGAACGGCCTGGACGGCCACGCGCCGGTCATCGGCGTCGCCTTCGACGGAACGGGCTACGGCGACGACGCCGCGGTCTGGGGCGGCGAAGTACTGCTGGCCGACTACGACCGGTACCGCCGCCTGGCACATCTGGCGTATGTCCCGCTGCCCGGCGCCGACGCCGCGGTCACCAACCCCTGCCGCATGGCCCTGTCCCATCTGCGCACCGCCGGTATCGCCTGGGACGCGGACCTGCCCTGCGTAGCCGCCTGTTCGAGCGAAGAACGGCAGTTGCTCGGCCGGCAGCTGGACCGCGGCCTCGCCTGCGTGCCGACCTCCAGCATGGGACGGCTCTTCGACGCCGTCTCCTCACTGACCGGGGTGTGCCATCGGGCGGGGTACGAGGCACAGGCCGCCATCGAACTGGAGGCCGCCGCCGCGACGGCGTGGACGGACAGCGGGCCCGGATACACCTTCGCGCTGCGCCGGCCGGTCCCCGGCAGCGGCAGGTCGGCGACGCTGCTCGACCCCGCACCCGTACTGCGCGCGATCGTCACCGACCTGCGCCACGGCATCTCGCGCGCCGTGATCGCCGCGCGTTTCCACCGGGCGGTCGCGGGCGCGGTGGCGGCGGTCTGCCGCCTCCACCGCCGGGAGAGCGCGGTGTACACGGCCGCGCTGTCCGGCGGGGTGTTCGCCAACGCGCTGCTGGAGGAGGCCTGCACCGAGCAGCTGGGCGGCAGCGGCTTCGCGGTGCTGCGCCACCGGCAGGCTCCGCCGGGCGACGGCGGGCTCGCCCTCGGCCAGTTGGTCGTGGCGGCACGCGGCGCGGGCCCGTAGCGCGGAAATGACCAGCGACGAGACCAGCGACGAACGGAGAGCCCATGTGCCTGGCAGTGCCCGGCAAGGTGGTCGGTATCGAGGAACGCAACGGCACGCGCATGGCGCAGGTCGACTTCGGCGGGGTGGTGAAGGACGTCTGCCTCGCCTATGTCCCGGAGGCGGGAATGGGCGACTACGTGATCGTCCATGTCGGGTTCGCACTGCAACGGCTGGATGAGGAATCGGCCAAGGCGTCGCTGGAGCTGTTCGAACACCTCGGGCTCCTGGAGGAGGAGTTCGGCGACGCATGGCAGCGCGCCGCGGCGGAGGCCGGGACGGACCGGCCCGGGAGCGCCGCGCCCACGGCAGCACAGGAGGGTGCCCGGTGAAGTACATCGACGAGTTCAACGACCCGGAACTGGCACGGCGGCTGCTGGACGACATCCACGCCACCGTGACCCGCCCGTGGGCGATGATGGAGGTCTGCGGCGGCCAGACGCACTCGATCATCCGGCACGGTATCGACCAACTCCTGCCCGAATCCATCGAGTTGATCCACGGTCCCGGCTGCCCGGTGTGCGTGACACCGCTGGAGATGATCGACAAGGCGCTGGAGATCGCCTCCCGGCCCGACGTGATCTTCTGCTCCTTCGGGGACATGCTGCGGGTGCCCGGCTCCGACCGCGACCTGTTCCGGGTCAGGAGCGCCGGCGGGGACGTACGGGTGGTGTACTCGCCGCTGGACGCCCTGGACATCGCGCAGCGGAACCCCGGCCGTCAGGTGGTCTTCTTCGCCATCGGCTTCGAGACCACCGCGCCGGCCAACGCGATGGCCGTCCACCAGGCCCGGCGCCTGGGCATCGAGAACTTCAGCCTGCTGGTCTCGCATGTGCGGGTGCCGCCCGCCATCGAGGCGATCATGCGGTCCCCGGTGTGCCGCGTGCAGGCGTTCCTGGCCGCCGGCCATGTGTGCAGCGTGATGGGGATCGCCGAATACCCGGAGCTCGCCGAGCGGTTCCGGGTCCCCATCGTGGTGACGGGCTTCGAGCCACTGGACATCCTGGAGGGCATCCGCCGCACGGTCCACCAGCTGGAGCGCGGGGAGCACCGGGTCGACAACGCCTATCCGCGGGCCGTCCAGGCCGGTGGCAACCCGGCGGCGCTGCGCATGCTCGAGGAGGTCTTCGAGGTCACCGACCGGGCGTGGCGCGGGATCGGCACGATCCCGGACAGCGGCTGGCGGCTGTCCGCGGCCTACCGGGAGTACGACGCCGAGCACCGCTTCGCGGTCACCGGCGCCGGTACCCGCGAGCCGGAGGCGTGCCGCAGCGGCGAGGTGCTCCAGGGCCTGATCAAGCCGCACGAGTGCGCCGCTTTCGGCACGACCTGCACACCGCGCAATCCGCTGGGCGCCACGATGGTCTCCAGCGAGGGCGCCTGCGCCGCCTACTACCTGTACCGGCGCCTGGACCGGCCGGTATCCCCGAAGGAGGCGTCCCCCGTTGGCTGAGACGACGGATCTCCCGTTCCCGGCGGCCGCGGACGCGGCCCCGCTCCCGGACCCGACCGCCTGGTCGTGTCCGCTCCCGCTGTGCGACACCCCGGTGGTGGTCATGGGGCACGGCGGCGGCGGGGCGCTGTCGGCGGAGCTGGTGGAGCATCTCTTCGCCCCCGCCTACGGCAATGAGACGCTGTCCGGCCTGGCCGATTCGGCCGCTGTGACGCTGGGCGGCGCCCGGCTGGCCTTCTCGACCGACTCCTACGTGGTGCGGCCGCTGTTCTTCCCCGGCGGCAGCATCGGCGATCTGGCGGTCAACGGCACGGTCAACGACCTGGCCATGAGCGGCGCCAGGCCCGCGTACCTGTCCTGTGCGTTCATCCTCGAGGAGGGCATCGAGCTCTCCGTGGTCGGGAAGGTGGCGCAGGCGATCGGGGACGCCGCCGCGACGGCGGGCGTCAGCGTCGTCACCGGGGACACCAAGGTGGTCGACGCGGGCCACGGCGACGGCGTCTTCATCAACACCTCGGGGATCGGGCTGATCCCCGAGGGTGTCGACATCCGCCCGCAACGCGCCGTACCGGGCGATGTGGTGATCGTCAGCGGCCCCATCGGCATGCACGGCGTGGCGATCATGAGTGTCCGTGAAGGCCTCGAGTTCGGCGTGGAGCTGATCAGCGACACGGCGCCGCTGGGCGGCCTGGTCGAGGTCATGCTCACGGCCACCCCGGATCTGCACGCACTGCGCGACCCCACGCGCGGGGGCCTGGCCACCGCGCTGCATGAGATCGCCTCCGCCTCCGGCACCGGGGTGGCGCTCACCGAGCGCAGCGTCCCGGTGCCGGAGGCCGTCGTCAACGCCTGCGGGTTCCTCGGTCTGGACCCGCTGTACGTGGCCAACGAGGGCCGGCTGGTGGCCTTCGTACCGCGCGAGCACGCGGACCGCGTACTCGCCGCGATGCGCACGCATCCGCTGGGCACGGGTGCGGCCGTCATCGGCGAGTGTGTGGCCGAGCACCCCGGCATGGTCGTGGCCCGCACAGGGCTGGGAGGAACGCGCGTGGTGGACCTGCCACTGGGCGAGCAGCTGCCCCGCATCTGCTGAAGCCCGCGCCCACGCGCGCCTCCTGGCGGGTCAGGACGGCACGGTGGCCCGGTGACGGAGCTCGAGCCGGACCTGCACCTCCTGGTCGCCGGGGACGATATGGCCCTCCTCCTCGACGCGGAAGGAACGTCTCAGGGCTGCCCTCACCTCATGGACGGAGCGGTGGCTGCCGAAGAGATCGGCCGTCACCGCACCGCCCAGAGCGACCGGTTCCGCCGTCTCCGCCCGGGTCCGTACGTCGTAGGTCTCGATCCAGACCATCGGATTGGCCACCTCGGGAGGCCGCTCGCAGTGCTCCCTGATCTCACGGTCGACGACCGCCGGGAAGGCTGCCCTCAAATGCTCGAAAACCGTGTCCGCGTCCTCTGGAGCACAGTCGGTGAGGTGGACGCTGACATGGGCCGAGTGCTGCAGGGTGGTCATGAGAGGTGCTCCTCCGGAAACGGGCTGACCGGCTCTGGGGACCGACGCTGGGAGAGAGCGCCGTGCTCCGCGCGACGGGCGGCGCGTCCGTGGCCGAGTGTCGGTTCCGCCGCGGCGCCGGGCGTCCGCCCGAGCTGTTCGGCCAGGCGGGCGAGCTGCGCCTCGAGGCCGTGTCCTCGGGTACGGACCAGGGCCTCGGCGAGGTCGGACAGCTTGCGGTTGGTGCGCTGCGACAGGCGGCGCAGCAGTGTCATGGCGGTGTCCGCGTCGCACCGCAGCACGTACATGACGATGCCGCAGGCCTGATCGACGACGGGACGGGTGCGCAGTGCGGTGTCGAGCTGGTCGACCTCGGCGAGCACCTCTCGGTAGTGGCGGTCGCGCAGCAGCCCGGTGGTGGCCAGGTCGCCGAGGAGTACGGTCGCCCCGTGCGCCGCGTCCCGCAGGAATCCGGGGCGGAAGCCGTAGACCGTGAGCGTCACCGCCAGATCCTGGCGGCGGAACGGCACGGTCACACTCGCCCGCACACCCGCGTCCAGGGCCTTCGCGCGGTAGCCGGGCCAGCGCTCGTCGCGCAGCAGGTCCTCCGCGGAAGCCGGGCGGCCGGTCTCCAGGGCGGACGGTATGGGCCCCTCGCCCGACTCCCACTGCACCGAGACCAGCGGTGCGAGGTCCGGGTGGGTGACGGCGGTCGGCGGCGGTTCGCCGTGGCCGGCGTCCCGGGCGACGACCGTCGCGGTGGCTCCGCAGCAGGCGGGGTTGCACGAGGCGGCCTGCTCCGCGAGTCCGGCCAGTCCGGCGTCCGGCGGGCCGGTCCCGCGATCGAGCGGAAAGTCCCGGTACTCGGTCATGAGTACGTCCATCCCCTGACTCGGATGCTTGCTCCGATCGTCTGCCCGCTCAAAACTCATGTCAACAAATACACGAACATCTATTCGCTAAACATTGATCGGGGAAAGTCGCGGAATGCAGCCCGCTTCGAGGGCTGACATACGAACTGCGGATCGTAGGATTGGGAGCATGAGTGCTGCCGGGGACGCGCGCCAGGACGGAAGCTGGACCTTCCTCACCAGTCATGCCCGGGTACTGCTGGAGCTCGCCAGGCATCCCGACAGCCGGCTGCGGGACGTCGCCGCCGTCGCGAACATCACCGAGCGGGCCGCTCAGGCCATCGTCGCCGACCTCGAGGCGTCCGGCTACCTCACGCGTACCCGGGTCGGCCGCCGGAATCGCTACACGATTCACACGGACAGCGGTTTCCGGCACCCGGCCGAGGCCGACCGCCGCATCAGCGACCTGATCGAGCTGTTCGTCCAGGAGAGCGGTCCGAAGGGCGAAGCCGCGTCGCCGCACTGAGGTCGGCGGGCCGCAGGCGGTCTCGACACGCCTCAGGCAGAAGGCGACAGAGGATGTCGGGTCTGACCAGGAATCATGAAGCCATGACGACCCCTTGGGCAGGCTTCCAAGCCGCTGAGTCCGACTTCGCCAAGACCGTTCAGGAGCGTTTCCAGCAGTTCAAGCACCAAGTGCTCGCCACCTTGCGCCGGGACGGCGCCCCACGGGTCACCGGCATCGAAGTGGACTTCCGCTTCGGTGAGATGTGGCTCGGCATGATGCCGCAGTCGCGCAAGGCGCTGGATCTGCGGCGGGATCCGCGGTTCTCGGTCCAGGCGAATCCGGGGCCGGACACCACCATGGAAGGCGGCGACGTCCGCGTCGGCGGACACGCCGTCGAAGTGACCGACCCGGCGGTGATCTCCCGCTTCGCCGACGAGGTGCAGCCTCCGGAGCCGTTCCACCTCTTCCGCGTGGAGGTGACGGAAGTGGTCCGCACCTGCGTCGAGGGCGAGGATCTGGTCGTGCAGGTCTGGCGGCCGGGAAGTCCGCTGCGGACCATCCGCCGCCGGACCGATGACAGCGCGCCGCGCGAGGACCGAGAGAACAAAGAGGACAGCTGAGCGACCGCGTGCGGCGGGTGCGGTGCACTCAGGCGTTGAAGGGTTCAGGGCGTGCGGGAGTTCAGGGCGTCCAGCGGGCTACGAGGCGCCAGAGCGAGGTCACTTCGGCCGCCCGGGCCGCGTGCAGCGGATCGGTGACATCGGCGGCCCGCGGGTGGACCGGCCGGGTGTCCATCCGCCCGGCCACCTCCAGCCCGGCTCTGTCGAAGGCCTCGAGCAGCTCGGCGCGAGTCCGCAGGCCGAGGTGCTCGGCGAGGTCGGAGAGGATCAACCAGCCCTCGCCACCCGGCTCCAGATGTGCCGTCAGGCCGGCCAGGAAGCCGTGCAGCATGCGGCTGCCCGGGTCGTAGACGGCGTGTTCGAGGGGCGTGGCGGGCCGCGCCGGGACCCACGGCGGGTTGCAGACGACGAGAGCTGCGCGCCCCGGCGGGAAGAGGTCGGCCTCCAGGACATCGGTACGGCCGGCCCCCAGCCGCGCCAGGTTCTCGCGCGCGCAAGCCAGCGCGCGCGGGTCCTGGTCCGTCGCGACGACCCGCCGCACTCCGCGGCGCGCCAGGACCGCGGCCAGGACGCCCGTACCGGTGCCGATGTCGAACGCCGACGTGCGCGCGGGCAACGGGGCTTCGGCCACCAGCCGCACGTATTCGCCGCGCACCGGGGAGAACACGCCGTAGTGCGGGTGGATGGGGTCGCCGCCGAGCGCGGGGACCGCCACGCCCTTCCTGCGCCACTCGTGCGCGCCGATCAGGCCCAGCAGCTCGCGCAGCGGTATCACCAACGGCCCTTCCGCCACTCCGTACGCCTCCGTGCAGGCCAGTCGTACGTCGGGGGCCCGGCGCAGCGGGATGTGGTAGCCGGGCTCGACCGGCACCAGCAGCATCGACAGCGTGCGAGCGCGCCGGGACTGTGCCTGACGGTGCAGGTGGAATGCCTCGGCCGGTGACGAGGGCTCGCGGCGCCGCCCGCGATCCGCCCGCCGCCCCATCGCCTCCAGCAGCCGGCGCGCGTTGTGGAAGTCGCCGCGCCACAGGATGGCGGTGCCCTCGCAGGCCAGGCGGTAGGCGGTGTCGGCCCGCATCCGGTCGTCCGCGGTCACCACGCGCCGCGGCGGTGGCGCTCCGCTCCCGGACTGCCATCTGGCGGATCGGGTGTCCTCGTCTTCGGTCCAGCGAACGGCTTGCACCCCCTCATGTTCGATCTATCCGGCATATCCCGGCAAGTGCTTTGTCGCCTGTCTGTCGTCTTGACGACGTGCCGGACACCGACGCCGGACCCCTTCGCTTTCACCCGGGGTCGCCTGATGGAGCGCCAACTCCCGTAATCTGCTGCCACTTTCACCACCCCCCAACTGAAGGTGGCATCACCATGCGCAGACTTCGCACTTCCGGTGCGTCCGGTGCGGCCGTGGGCCTGCTGGCCGCGGCACTTCTCGTCCCGGCGGCGCCGGCGGGCGCCCGGACACCGGACACCGGAGACCTCCCGTACTCGGGGAGCACCGCGGTGGGCGTGCACAATGCGTACGAGAAGGACAAGTACCCCTACTTCGCCGACGCGCTGGATTCCGGAGCCGGGCTCCTGGAACTCGATGTCTGGACGAACGGGCTGAGCAAGAAGTGGCGGGTCTCGCACAACAACCCGCTGGGCAGCGACAACAACTGCGAGAACGCGGCGTCGCCGGCCGAACTGCGCACCAAGTCGCGCAATCAGAGCCTGGACGGCTGCCTCGCCGACATCAGGGCATGGCACGACGCCAACCCCGGCCACCGCCCCGTCCTGCTCAAGATAGAAATGAAGGACGGTTTCAACGACAAGGGCGGCCTGGGCCCCGACGAGTTCGACGCCCTGCTCGGCGGCAAGCTCGGCGACGCGCTCTTCCGCCCCGCCGATCTGCTCGGCGGCCACGCCACCCTCGACGCGGCGGTGCAGGCGGGAGGCTGGCCGGCCCGCTCGGCACTCGCGGGCAAGTTCCTCATCGAGCTGATCCCCGGCACCGTCGAGGAGAAAAACCCCTTCGACTCGCTGTGGACCGACCGCGAGTACGCCGGCCATCTGCGGAATCTGGCCGCATCCGGCACGCTCCCCCGGGCCACCTCCTTCCCCGCCGTCCACGGCGCGGCCGGCGGGGACCCGCGCGGCCGCTACAGCGAGGCGGCGATCCGCCCCTGGTTCGTGGTCTTCGACGGCGACGCGTCGGGATATGTGACGGACAGCGGCATCGATACGGCCTGGTACGACCAGCACCACTACCTGCTGATCATGACCGACGCGCATGGCGTCTCCCCCGCCATCGACCCGGTGCGCCCCCCGGAGGCCGACGCCCGGGCCCGTTTCTCCGCCCTCGCCGCCGAGCACGCGAGCTTCGCGACGAGCGACTGGTACCCGCTGCCCGGAGTCCTGTCCACCGTGCTGCCCCGCGGCTAGGACCCTCCGTTCTGCACCGGCTCGCCGGGCCGGTGCAGCGAGCGGCGCCCGGTGCGCCCCACCGGCTCGGCCGCCGTCTGTCGCCGGTCGTCGCGCTCCCGCACACTGGTCGAACACACTGGCCATAGGCCAGTCGGAGGGAGACTCGGCATGCGGGTGGCGGTCGGCCGGTGGCAGCGAGCCCTCGCCTCGCCGTGGCAGCGCGGCGTACTGGCGGCTGCGGCGGGGGCGCTGCCTGCGACGGCGTTCCCCGAACTGTCGCTGTGGTGGTTCGTCTGTGCCGCCCTGGTGCCGTGGCTGCTGCTGATCCGCTCGGCTCCGACCTTCCGCCGGGCCTCGTTCGACGGCTGGCTGGGCGGAGCCGGTTTCATCCTGGCGGCGCATCACTGGCTGGTGCCGAGCCTGCATGTCTTCACTGTGCTGGTGGCACTGCTGATGGGGCTGCTGTGGGCGCCCTGGGGGCTGCTGGTGCGGCGGCTGCTGGGCGGCTCCCCGGGCCTGCTCCGCGTGGCCGCGTCGCTGGTTCTGGTGCCGTCGGGCTGGCTGGTGGTCGAGCTGGTGCGGTCCTGGGAGTACCTGGGCGGGCCGTGGGGGCTCCTCGGCGCGAGCCAGTGGGAGGTCACGCCCGCGCTGCGCCTCGCCTCTCTGGGCGGGGTGTGGCTGGTGAGTTTCCTGATCGTGGTGGTGAACACCGCGATCACTGTGCTGATCGCGGTGGCCGCTGCCCGTACGGCCGCGATAGCCGGGATGCTGGCGGTCGCCGTCGCGGGCGGGGCCGCGTGGGCGTGGGCGCCGCTGCCGGAGCGTACGGGCAGTCTGCGGATCGCTCTCGTCCAGCCCGGGGTCATAGGCGGGACCGCCGGCTGGGAGCGGCGCTTCGACCGCGAGGAGGCCCTGACCCGGGGCCTCGCCGGGCGGGGGGTGGATCTGGTCGTCTGGGGCGAGAGCAGCATCAGTGCGGATCTCGGCCGCCGTCCGGACCTGGAGCGGCGGCTGACGGCACTCTCCCGGGGCGTCGGCGCCGATCTGCTGGTGAACGTGGACGCGCGCGGCTCGGACCGCCCCGGAATCTTCAAGAGTTCGGTGCTGGTGGGCCCGGGCGGGCCGACCGGGCAGCGCTACGACAAGATGCGGCTGGTGCCGTTCGGCGAGTACATCCCGTTCCGGTCCCTGCTGGGCTGGGCCACCTCCGTCGGGAAGGCCGCCGCCGAGGACCGCAGGCGGGGCACGGAGCCGGTGGTGACGGAGATACCGGACTCGGGCGGGCTGCGCATCGGCCCGCTGATCTGCTTCGAGACGGCTTTCCCCGATATGAGCCGCAGGCTGGTGCGGGACGGGACCGGCGTGCTGATCGCCCAGTCCTCCACTTCGACCTTCCAGCACAGTTGGGCGCCGGAGCAGCACGCCTCGCTGGCCGCGCTGCGGGCGGCCGAGACCTGGCGCCCGATGGTGCACGCGACGCTGACCGGGGTGAGCACGGTGCAGGGCCCCCGCGGCGAGGCGGTGGGCGGCCGACTGGGCACCGACAGCAGCACAGCGGCGGTTTACGACGTACCGCTGGGCGGCGGCACGAGTCCGTACGTCCGGCTCGGCGACTGGGTGGTGTACGGGGCGCTGGCCGCCCTCGCCGCCTTCAGCGCGGCCGAGGGCATACGGGCCTTCAGGAGGCCTGCTCCAAGGCCTCCGTCACCACCCGTTCACACAGCTCGTGGGTCCGCAGCGCGTCATGGGCGGTGAGACGCTTCCCGGTCCTCACGGCGTCGAGGAAGGCGAGGGTGATCTGCTCGATGCCGCGCTGCCGGGCGACGGGGACCCAGTCGCCCCGGCGGCGCACGCTCGGCTGGCCCTTGTGGTCGATCACCTCGGCGAGGTTGAGGACCTGGCGCTTGGTGTCCTGGCCGGAGACTTCGAGGATCTCCTCGGTCGAGCCGCTCATCCGGTTCATGACCCCGACGGCCGTGAAGCCGTCGCCGGACAGTTGCAGCAGGACATGGTGCATGAGCCCGTCCCGCACCCTGGCGCGGACGTCGATGTGCTCGACGGCGCCGGGCACCAGGAAGCGGAGGGTGTCCACGACGTGGATGAAGTCGTCGAGGACGAGGGTGCGCGGGTCCTCGGCGAGACCGACGCGGTTCTTCTGCATGAGGATCAGGTCGCGGGGGTGCTCCTGGCACTGGGCGTATCCGGGTGCGTAGCGGCGGTTGAAGCCGACGGCCAGGCTGACCCCGCGCTCCTCGGCGAGCTGTACGAGCCGGGCGCTGTCGGCGTAGTCGTACGCGATCGGCTTGTCGACGTAGGTCGGCACCCCGGCGTCCAGGAGGCGGCCGACGATCTCGGCGTGGGCGGCGGTGGCGGTGTGCACGAAGACCGCGTCCGGGCCGGCCGCCAGGAGCGGGTCGAGGTCGGTATGGAGCCGGCCGGAGGGGATGCGGTAGGTGGCTGCGACCCGGTCGAGAGTGGCCGGGTCGCGGGTCTGGAGGTGGAGTTCCAGTCCGGGCTGGGTACCCAGGACCGGCAGATACCCCTTTTGAGCGATGTCGCCGAGCCCGATGCAGCCGACCTTCACCTTCGGTCACCTCAGTTCTGTGCGGTGGGGCACCCCTGGTCCGGCAGCATACGTGCGCTGCTGCGGCCTGCCGGTTCGCGCCGTGGGGGCTTATGCGCGCCGGGCGCATCGGCTGCGCCACTGGGGGGTGACCCGGGCGTCCCCCCTGTGGTGTGGCCTTCCGGCGGTGGCCGCCAATGGTTCCCGGGGACGGCAGAGTTGGCCGGGTGCACCGACTCGCGGCAGCCGCCGTCCTCCTCGTCTCCCCGGCCCTCGCGGGCTGCGTCACCGTCGCCGGGCCGCCTCCCGCGCCCGGAGAGCGTCCGAAGCCGCCGCCGGCCGCGTCGGGCGCCGCCCGGCCGCAGATCGCCCAACCCTCCCCCCGCGAAAGGCTGGAGACCGTCCAGCCCGACCCCACCCACCAGGCACGCAGCCCGCTGCCCGCTCCCCCGCCGGCGGCGGCCCGGCCACGGCCCGCGGGGCCGGTACGCGAGTCACCGACCGCCGGGCCCGCCGGACCACGGCTGAAGCCTCCCGTCACGGCACCCCGCTCCCCGGACGTATGCCGCCTGGGCGACACGTACGGGCACTGGGAGCCCGGCAGCCCGGCGTCCCGGATCTGCCACGACGTCTACGGCAGGTGATCACCTGCCTGGGCGGAGTTCCCCGGCTCCCCGCCCAGCCGCAGCTCCAGACGCACGATGGCCGCCCGGATACCGTCCGCGTAGTCGTCGTCGCCGAGCACCCCGGCGCTCTCCCGGGCACGCCCGAGCTCGCGCCGCGCCGCCTCTGGCCGGCACAGCTTCACGTAGTCCGCCGCCAGGTTCAGGTGGAGCGACGGATACAGGGCGCGCACCGCGAGGGATTCGTGGTGGGCCGCGACGCGGTCGTCGGTGAGGCTGTCCGCGGCGCGGAGCGCGCGGGCGTCCCATGCCAGCTCATCCGCCGGGTCGTCCTGCGTATCCGCCATGTAGTGCGCGAGTGTGCAGCGGTGGAGCGCGTCGCCGTCCTCCCCGATCTCCTCCCACAGCGCCGCGAACCGGTTCCGCGCCTCCTCCCGGTCACCGCCGCGGTGGAGCATGATCGCTTGGCCGATCCTGGTCATGACGGCGTCCGGCGACGCCTCCCCCAGCAGTTCCTCCGCCATCGGACCTCCCGCGCTGATCACTACGGCCTTGTCGGTCGACGCTAGCCGCAGACACCGACAAGCGCCCCGGCGCTCAGCCACCTGGTCGAATCGGCCGGGGCCTGCCCGGCGCCGTCAGCCGAGGTCCGGGATCCGCCAGTCCACCGGGGTGTGGCCCTGCGCCGCGATGGCCGCGTCGATCTGCGTGAACGGCCGGCTGCCGAAGAACTTCTTCGCGGACAGCGGCGACGGGTGCGCGCCTTGAACCACCGCGTGCCGTTCGGTGTCGATCAGGGGGAGCTTCTTCTTCGCGTAATTACCCCACAGGACGAAGACCGCCGGGTCCGGCCGGGCCGAGACGGAGCGGATCACAGCGTCCGTGAAGGTCTCCCACCCCTTGCCCTTGTGGGAGTTGGCCTCCCCGGCCCGGACCGTCAGTACGGCGTTGAGCAGCAGCACACCCTGCTCGGCCCAGGGCATCAGATAGCCGTTGTCCGGCACCGGGTGGCCCAGCTCCTGGTGCATCTCCTTGTAGATGTTCCGCAGCGAGGGCGGGGTCTTCACCCCCGGCCGCACCGAGAAGCACAGCCCGTGCCCCTGCCCCTCGCCGTGGTACGGGTCCTGCCCGAGGACCAGCACCTTCACCCGGTCGTACGGGGTCGCCTCCAGCGCCGCGAAGACCTCCGCGCGCGGCGGGTAGACCGGTCCGTTGGCCCGCTCCTTCTCGACGAAATCGACGAGCTCCCTGAAGTAGGGCTCGGCGGGCTCCCCTCCGAGGACGCCCCGCCAGGACTCGGGCAGCATGTCGGTCACGTCAACAACCTCCGGTGTGCGATCGGTTCTTCTCCGCAGAACCTACCGGCGGCCACTGACACGCAGCGAAAGGCCGCCCGGCGGCGCCCCGGAGCCCCGCTGTCCCGAGCGGGTCCCTTCGCCGCCGGACGGCCGGCTCTCAGCCAGGCCTCAGTGGACGCCGGCCTTGAGGAAGATGCCGCCGTCGACGACGAGCGTCTGGCCGGTGATCCAGCCGGAGCGGTCGGAGAGCAGGAACTCCGCCGCGCCGCCGATGTCCTCGGGCATGCCGAGCCGGCCGAGCGGATAGGCGGCCGCGGCCTCCTCCTCGCGGCCCTCGTAGAGCGCCTGGGCGAACTTGGTCTTGATCACTGCCGGAGCGATGGAGTTGACCCGTACGCCCGGCGCCAGCTCATGGGCGAGCTGCAGCGTGAGGTTGACCATGGCGGCCTTGCTCATGCCGTACGCGCCGATGAAGGGCGAGGCGGAGATCGCGGCGACCGACGCGATGTTGACGATCGCGCCGCCGTTCTCCTTCTGCCAGGCCTTCCAGGTCTGCTGGGCGAAGCCGAGGGCCGAGATGACGTTGGTCTCGAAGACCTTGCGGGCCACTCCGAGGTCGAGTTCGGCGATCGGTCCGAAGACCGGGTTCGTGCCCGCGTTGTTGACGAGGTAGTCGACCCGGCCGAAGGCAGCCATGGTGGCCTCGACGGCGGCCGCCTGGTGAGCCTCGTCGTGGGCCTTGCCCGCGATGCCGATCACCCGGTCCGCGCCGAGCTGTTCGACGGCCTCCTTGAGGGCCTCCTCGTTGCGGCCCGTGATGGCCACGCGGTCACCGCGGGCGACGAGCGCCTCGGCGATGCCGTATCCGATGCCGCGGCTCGCTCCGGTGACGAGCGCGACCTTTCCGCTGTCCTGCGTCTGTGCAGTCATGTGTGTCCGGCTTTCTGTCCGTTGCGCGTCAGTTGAGGGGGCCGCCGGCGACGTACATGACCTGGCCGGAGACGAAGCCGGCCTGCTCGCCCGTGAAGAAGGCGATGGCGTTCGCGATGTCGTCCGGCCGGCCCACGCGCTGCACCGGGATCTGGGTGGCAGCGGCGGCCTGGAACTCCTCGAAGCCCATGCCGACCCGGGCGGCGGTGGCCGCGGTCATGTCCGTGACGATGAAGCCGGGGGCCACGGCGTTGGCGGTGATGCCGAACTTGCCGAGCTCGAAGGCGAGGGTCTTGGTGAAGCCCTGCAGACCGGCCTTGGCCGCGGAGTAGTTGACCTGGCCGCGGTTGCCGAGCGCCGAGCTGCTGGAGAGGTTGACGACCCGGCCGAACTTGGCGTCCACCATGTGCTTCTGACAGGCGCGCGTCATCAGGAACGCGCCCCGCAGATGCACGTTCATGACGGTGTCCCAGTCGGAGTCGCTCATCTTGAACAGAAGGTTGTCCCGCAGCACCCCCGCGTTGTTGACGAGGATCGTGGGTGCGCCCAGCTCGGCGGCGACCCGCTCGACCGCGGCCTCGACCTGGGCCGAGTCCGAGACGTCACAGCCGACGGCGAGAGCCTTGCCGCCCGCCGCCGTGATCTTCTCCACGGTCTCCTTGCAAGCCGCCTCGTCGAGGTCGAGTACGGCGACGGCGCGGCCTTCCTCGGCCAGCCGGACTGCGGTGGCGGCGCCGATACCTCGGGCGCCGCCCGTCACGATGGCGATGCGCTGCTCGGTGGTGGGCATGCGGGTTCTCCTCGGGCTCGAATGAAGTGAGCAACCGCTTAGTAGGTCGGTCGACGAAACGCTAGAAGCCCTGGCACCCGGTGTCAACGGCCCATGGCGACGGGCGGCGGATGTCACGTCGCCCGGTGGAGCTGTTCAGCGTACGAGCAGGTCGAACAGCCGCTCCGCCTCGGCTTCCGGGTCGGCGGTCAGCCCGGTGTGCACCGGCCCCGGCTGGACCACCGTGCTGCGGGGCGCGATCAGCCAGCGGAAGCGCCGTCCCGCGTCGTCCGCGGCGGCCTGCCCGGCCGCCTCCCCACCGCGGCACACCCCCTCGACGGCGCGCAGCGCGGCGCGTACGCCCGCCACGTCCGCCGCCGGGTCCAGGGCCAGCAGCCGCGCCTCGTCGAGGTGCGTACGGGCGATCACGCGGGACCGCGCGCGGCAGTAGACGACCACGCCGGCGTTGATGAGCTCTCCGCGCTCGACCCGCGGGACGACGCGCAGCAGGGCGTACTCGAAGACGTCGCGTCCCTGGTGGAGGCCGGTCACCGGGCGGCCTTCCCGTCGACCCGGACGCGCAGCCAGTCCGGCGCCTGCGAAGGCTCCTCGGCGCGGCGTGGGCCGAGGGCGATCCGGCTGAGCGTCGTCGCGGCCCGTTCCGCCAGTGTCTCGGCATAGGCGCGGCGCAGGGCGTCCGGGCTGTCGAAGCCGGGCTCCTCCACGAGCCACTCGTCGGGGACATCGGCCGCGACCTCCGCCAGGAGCTCCCCGGTCACAAGCGGCGCGAGCTCGGCGGCGGCCGCCTCCAGGTCCGGCGCGAAGGAGGCCAGGACGTGGTCGGAGGCGTCGTACGGTTTCTCCGCCGCGCCCCGGGCGGCCGGCCAGTTGTGATGCCAGATCATCGTGGCGCCGTGGTCGATGAGCCAGAGACGGCCGTGCCAGACCAGCAGGTTGGGGTTGCGCCAGGAGCGGTCGACATTGCCCACCAGCGCGTCGAACCAGATCACGCGGCCCGCCTCCCCGGGGCTCACCTCGAAGGCGAGCGGGTCGAAGCCGAGCGAGCCGGGGAGGTAGTCCATGCCGAGGTTGAGGCCGCCGCTGGCCTTGAGCAGCTCCTGCACCTCCTGATCGGGTTCGCCCAGTCCGATCACCGGGTCTAGCTGGATCTGCACCAGATCGGGCACCCGCAGCCCGAGCCGGCGGCCCAGCTGCCCGCAGATCACCTCGGCGACGAGGGTCTTGCGGCCCTGGCCCGCGCCGGTGAACTTCATGACGTAGGTGCCGAGATCGTCGGCCTCGACGATGCCCGGAAGCGAACCGCCCTCACGCAGGGGCGTGACATAGCGGGTCGCTGTGACCTCTGTAAGCATTTTCCCAGGCTATCCGGTAGCTGAACTTCAGGATCCACGGCGTGGCCAGAACGCCCGCGTCCTCCCGTCGGACCCCTGGTCAACCTGGGGAGAATCTGGGGAGGTCCGGCTGGAGACCTCACTCCCCGGCAGCCCGTCAATGGCGCGACGGCGCCCCCGGCAGCATCAACGCGGCAGGCAGCACCCTTGACCGCCTCGTCGGCGCCCCTTGGGCCCACCGCGCCGGCCCTCGGTCTCCACCAGGCTTCCGCCGGCTGAGGATCGGTCTGATCGCCCGCCCCCTCACCGCTTGTGTCCGCTCCTCGTAGGGCGCTCTCTTCCGGACCGACCGTGGCTCAGCCACGGTCGGTCCGTCTTCGGGGGTGGCCGGAGGAATTGAAGAGCGACGCAAGGGGAAAGGCTTTACCGCAACGTGACAGGGCTGCGCAACTCGCCACATCACAGTTCTCAGCCACTCTTCAGGTCAATATCGGCCGACCGGATCCCGACTGCCGTCGCCCCACCCGGAAGCACCGGTCGAATCGGGCAGTAAAACCACAAGCAACGGCACCCAAAACCACACGGTGGCCATTTCATTCGGACATGGAGCCTTCTAAATGCGCCGCACGGCACAATTACTGTTGCCTCCTCGCTCTCCACGACGCGGGTACGCGCGCACAGACGAAGCAATACCTTTCTCGCACACCATCGATGCGAAACAGCCCATGCATGCGAAGTCCACTATCACCGCGCCATAGGGCCCGCTCGCCAGGGGTCAACGGCTCGCGCCCTCGGCACCATCTTCCGTAATGCCACAGCAAACAGGCAGCCGGGACGGCAAAACGGGCTCGACAAGACTCGCAACGGATACGGAGCGGAAGAGCGGGCCGATGAGCGGACCGGAGAAGGAAGACGGACAAAAACGCAGAAAACCGCCGGCCCGTGGCACCCTGGTCGAGGGCGCGGGTCCGGCGAGTTTCTGCGGTACCAACCGCGGCGGACAGGGCCGTTGGCGGCCGGCCCTGCCCGCGCTGTTACTTGATGAAGTCCTCGACGACCTTCGGCGGCCAGGTGCCGACGTTGAGGACACCCATGGAGTAGGCACGGGAGACCAGGGCAGCCCGGTTGGGCACCCTGAGCTTCCGGAGCAGACCTGTCACGTGGTACTCCACGCCCTGCCGGCTCAGATAGAGCCGGGAGGCCAGTGGGATCGTGGACAGACCGGCAGCTATGCCCTCAAGAATGCGCGCGTCGATCTCAGTGAGGATCTTCTTCTGATGGGTCAGGACGCCCGCGTCCTCGGAACCCTCCGAGGAGCGCATGAGCACCAGGATCGCGGCTACGTCGGGGGTGTCCCCGCTCACGGCCGCGGCCGTGAGCGTCCCGGCGAACGCGAAGTCCTCCGGCCCCACGGCCACCACGTGCGAGGCGAACCGCTGGCGCTTCCCCTCCACCAGGCGGGAGAACTGGCGCATCAGCGGCTGCTGAACGCTGGGATGCACCAGATCGCGGAAGCTACGGCCGCAGACGCCGGCCGAGGAGTCGCCGAACCGGCGGAAGAACTCCTCGTTCGCCTGCTGGACGGTCAGAGCCGGGTCGAGTAAGGCCATGCACAGCCCCGGCTGGTCGAACTCCTGGGCGCGCCCGTACCCGTTCTGGTCGGGTTTGAGGTCGCTCGCTATGACCTGCACCGAATCTGTGAGTGCAGCAATCGCCACGAGATCGCCATCCTTTCGGGTCCCCCCCGATTGTGAATACTCAACATCGTTATGCGGGTGGGATAACACCGGCAGCCGGCCTCACGTGCCCTCATTGGCGGGTTATCCATTCACCGAATTGAGAGTAGTTAGCTTTTAGGTTGCCCGTCAACAAGGCACCCTGTTCACACGGCTAAAGCTGTGGTCCGAACCACGGGAGGTTCGGTCCGCAATGAAGGTGCCGACCCGTGAAAACCACGGCATGCCGGGCGGGACGGATTGGCTAGCCATCCGCGCAATTCGGTCTTGCTTGAGGTTGACTTGAGGTTCGTGCGGCAAGCCGGGGCCGAACCGAGCGACACAGATAACGCATCGTCACGTAGCATGCCGTTAACAGTTACGCGTCAAAGTCTACGCGGGAAGAGCGTCCGCCAGCTCATGCCGGCCCGAGATGCCAAGCTTCCGATAGGAATTCGTTAGATGTTTCTCAACGGCCCGCGAACTCACGCCGAGTTCATCCGCAATTTCCTGGTTGGTGAGCCCGCTGCCGACCAGAGTGATCACCCTGCGCTCGCTGCGGGTGAGGATCGCGGTCTTCGGCGCCGAGGCCGTGCCGCGGCCGCGCTCGGCCCGCTCGACCAGCCAGGGAACACCGCAGGCCGCCGCGAGGACGCCCGCCTCGCGCAGCGCCGCCTCGGCCTCGGCGCCGCTGCCCAGCTGCCGGCCCAACAGCACGAGAGTCCTGGCGAGTTCCAGCTCGAATGACGAACCGCGCAGTACGGTGACCGCTTCGCGCAGCAGAGGGACACCTTGTGCGCCCTGGAGCCAGCCCTTCAGCCGCAGAGCGCGGCCGAGCCCGGCGGGTGCTCCCCACGCCGTGGCCCAGGCGAGTTCCTCCTCGGCGAGCCGTAGCGCGGAATGGGAGTCACCGAGTCGCTGGTAGACGCCGATGGCGTGCGAACGCCAGGGGAAGAGCGCCGAGTTCCGCCAGCCGGAGACGCCCAGTTGACGGCCGCAGGCGAGCAGAATCTCCAAAGCCTTGGCCCGCAGGCCCCGCTGGGCGTCCACCGACGCCTGCAGAATCTGCAGCGAGGCCGTGAGGGCCAGCCCCGCCGACCGGCGCCACCGGGCCCTGGCCAGGATCCGCTCGCTGAGCACCGGGTCACGCAGTTCGAGCGCTATCGTGGAGAGGATCATCGTGGATGCCTCGCTCCAGTCCGCGTCGGCCGGCGCCATGGCACGCTCGACATATTCACGTGCCAGGGTCGGCCTGCCCTGCGAGACAAGGACGAACGCCCGTTGCGCGAAGAGGAGTACGCCGTCGGGGCCGGTCGCGTTCTGCCATCGGGTCTGCTGCTCGGTCGACAGCCACGAGGCAACGTCCTGTACCGATTCGGCGGCGAACAGGGTGACCACGACCAGCGGAAGCACGGTATTCGCGCCCGCCGAGGTGGCCGGTTCGCGTTCCAGGATGCGGCCGGCCGTACGGGCCGCGTCGGCCGCGGCGAGCCGACCGGTGAGTATCCCGGAGAAGAGGAGCACGGCCATCAGCTCGCGTTCGGCCGCGGAGCCGAGCGGGGGCTCCTCCCCCAGCCCGCGCAGGCGTTCCATCGCTGAGGCCAGCTCTCCCGGGTTCTCGTGCCCGAAGTGCCTCAGCCGGGCTTCCAGCCGCAGGGCCATCTCACGCGCCGGCCCGTCCCGTCCGGCGGACGGGCCGAGTTCCTCGGAGACACCGCGCAGCAGCTCGGCGGTGGAGGGGTGCACCGCGCCGAGCAGGGGCGGCGGGATACGCAACACGGCGGCCGCCCGGTCCCTGGCCGTGGTCAGCAGCGGCATCGCCTGGACGATATGGCGTTGGCACGCCTCGGGGTCGAAGCCACGCTCCGCAGTGGCCAGTTCGACCAGCAGTCCGGCCCGGCTCTCGTCCTGGGCACGGTGGCCGAGCAGCGCGCGGCGCAGATAGCGGGCGGCAATCTCCGGCGCGCCACGCCGCAACGCGGTGTCGGCCGCGGCCCGCAGCACCATGACCGACCAGGGGCGGCCGAAGCCGGTGACGGCCATCAAATGGGCGGCGACCTGCTCGGCGGGACGGCCGCTGCCGTACAGCAGGTCCGCAGCGGCGGCGTACCAGCGCTTGCGTTCGGCCACGGACATGGCGGATTCGATGGCGTCCTGTACGACGCGGTGGGTGAAGCGCGGTTCGCGCGCGTCGGCCAGCAGCCCCGCCTTGCGGAGCGCGCGCCGCGCGGCGCCGAACCCGATCTCGTCCAGTCCGGCGAGTTCCGTGATGAGCGCGGGGTCTCCATGGCCGCCGAAGGCGGCGATCGCCGCGGCCACGTCGCGTACCGCTCGTGGCTGGGTCCGCAGATAGCTCGCCAGCCGCTCCCGGAGCTGCGCGGGCCGCAGGGTACGCACCCGGTCGGCGTAGTCGGCGGTCGGCGCGTACCCCCGTGCCTCCATGCCCAGCAGTACCGACATCAGGAACAACGGGTTGCCGCCGGTCACTTCATGACAGGCACGTACGTACTCGTCGTGCCCGGCAGCGCCGCACCGTTCACGAATCATGGCCCGGGTGGCGTCGGGCGACAGCGGGGCGGGTCGCAGTATCTGTGTGGAGGCGGCGGCGATCTCGCGCACCAGGGCGTGTCCGGCTCCCTGGTCCCCGTCGCGCAGCGTACAGACGAGCACGACGCGCAGTCCCCGCAGTCGTTCGGCCAGGTAGGCGAGCCAGCGCAGGGAGGGGATGTCCACCCACTGGAGGTCGTCCACGAGGATCAGCAGCCGGGTGTTCTCACTGATGTCGGCCAGCAGCGACCACAGGCCGTGCAGGCTCGCCTCGGACGCGACCCCGGCCGGGCCTCCGGCGCCGTCGGCGTCGGGCATGTCGCCCGCGAACATGTCCCCGGCCGGCGGGTGGCCTGCCGGCAGGTCGTCGGTGCCGAACATCAGCCGGGCGGCGCGGCCGGGCTGCCGCGCCCACCGATTGCGGTCCGTCTCCGTCGCGCCGGACAGCAGACTATCGAGCAGCTGCCGCACCACGCCGAACGCGAAGTCCCGCTCCATGGGGGCGGCGTTCGCCCGCAAGACGCGTATGTCCGGGCCGGAGACGACACCGGGCAGCTCGCGCAGCAGGGCGGATCTTCCGATGCCGAGGGGTCCCGACAGCAGGATCACCGAGGAGGTGCCCTCGTCCGCGGCGCTCAACGCGGCTGCCAACCGCGCCAGTTCCGACTCCCGCTCAAGAAGCATCGCTCGGCCGTTCTCCTATGTTCCGCATCAGCACACACGGTACGTTACGCCCGGTGATACGGAGCTTCGGTAGGTATTGCTCAGTCGCAGCTCCACGGTGCGCCTGCTCACGGAGATCATGCACTGTTCGGCGTCCGAGAGCGTGGTCCACTCCCGGGGCAGGGTGGGGGCCACCGGCCTCGTCGGCCTTTCCAGCCGCTCGGTGGGCGCGCGTACCGTCGCCGCCAGCCGGCTCGACGGGTATGCCGCGGAGCCCGATTGCCTCGGCGGGCAGACCGTTCAGCGAGCGCGTCGCGTGGTCGCCGACGGCGGTGATGGTACGCAGCTCGGGCAGCCGCGCGGCGACCGGCTCACGGCCCTGGTCGGGGAGTCGGCTCACATCGCACAGCACGGCGGGGTCGCCCTCGGTTGCCGCCGCGACCGTGGCGGTGAACCGCTGGTCGCCCGGTGCTCCGCGGACCGTCGCCACCGCGGTGGCGACGCCCTGCTCGGTCGGTCCGCGCAGCACGAACTGCTCGGTGGGGACCGGGGAGGTGGGCAGCAGGCTGAGCCGGTCCCGGCCCTGGGGACGATTGTTGTTCCGGCCAGTCACACGCACCGCCTCGCCCGTCCGCTTCAGCGTCGCCAACGTGATTCGGATACCCAGCCGGGTTGCCCATCGGGGATGTCCGGTGTGCGCAGAATGGAGCCCAGTTCGGTACGCCCACTCACGCCCAGTTTCCGGTACACGTTGGTCAGATGTGTTTCGATGGTGCGTACCGTGACGAACAGAGTCTCCGCGATCGAGCGGTTGCTGGCCCCCGCTGCGGCGAGGCAGGCCACCCTGCGTTCCATTCCGGTCAGTATGTCGAGCGGTGAGGCGCTCATCCTCCGCATCCTGCCGCCGGCGGTGACCAGCAACCTGCGCGCGACCCCGGCGAGCGCGAGCGCCCCGCAGCGCTGCGCGAGGTCGGTGGCGGTGCGCAGATGCTCACGGGCACCACGCTGGTCGCCCGTCTTCAGCAGGGCGCGGCCGAGGAAGAATTCGGCCTTGGCGTGTTCCGCTCTGGCGGGTGAGCCCGCCAGGGTGACGACCGATTCGGTGAGCGTCTCGATGCCCGCGCCGCCGGGGGCGATCACTCCGCGGGCGAGCGCGGCGAGCCCGAGAGCGCGGGGCGTGCCCCACCGCTGGGCCAACTCGCTGCCGTACTCGGTCATCTCCCGGGCTTCGTCGCCGCGGTTCATGACCGCGAGCAGGCAGGCCGCCTCGGACCACCAGGGCAGAAAGGCCGGGTTGCTGCACCGGGACTCCTCCAGGGACCGGCCGCACTCGAGATACAGGCCGAGAGACGCATCCCGGTCGCCGGTCGCCCATCGGGCGCGGGCCCGCGTCATCAGATTCCAGTGGTATGCGATGACGAATCGGTCCAGGCCGGCCCGTTTGATACCGCGGAGCACTTCCTCGGCCCGTTCGGCCTCGCCACGCTCGACCAGCATGGTCGCGAACGCGATCTGCGGCAGCGCGGCGCCGTCACCCCATCTCTCCTCACCAATGATCTCGATCGAGGTCTGCGCGTCGGCCAGCGCGTCCGGGAACGCGCCCGCGCTGTGCAGGACCAGAGCGCGAGTGGACAGGGCGAGCACGAAGGTCCAGACGGCGGCGTTGTCCTGGCTGTACTGGAGCATGTGATCCAGCGCGTCCAGCGCCTCGTCGACCTCGTCGGCGAGGCTGAGCGCGAAGGAGGAGGTGAGCAACGGCCACGTCTCCGGCTCGGCCCCTGGCGAAGTGAGCGCGCGACGGGCCTGTTCGACCGTCCGTTCCGCCGAGCGGCCGTCCATCGCGGTCAGTACGGTCATCATCGCGAGCATCTGGCGCTGGGCGGGCGTATCGCCGGGAGGCGGGGCCAGCAGCGCGGCCCGGTCCAGAGTCGCGGAGATGGTCGCCTTCTCGTCCGCCCCGATGATCAGCAGGACCGACTCGACGAGCGTGCGCAGTTCACGGTCGGCCGGGGCCGGGCCAGGTCCCAGCTCGGCCTCCAGCTCCGCCAGGACCCCTTCGAGGACCCGTACGCCCTCGGGCGACCGCTGAACGGCCAGGCAGACCATTCCGTACCGTACGGCGACCACCGCCCTGGCTCGTACGTCATCGGCCAGCGGAAGCGCCTCTTCCAGCAGCCGGATGGCCTCCGCGGGATTGATCTCCGCGAGCGATGCCGCCATCTGGAGACGTACCGGCACGCTGTCCGGTTCCGCCTCCAGCGCCCGGTGCAGATAGCGCACGGCGGCCTCGGGAGCGCCACGGCCCTCGGCCTGGACGGCCGCGTCACGGAGCACCGCCGGCATCCATGGCTGCGTCAGGGCGGGCAACAGCATGAGCCGGCCCGCGACTTCCTCCGCCGGCCGGCCGGCGTCACTCAGCAGCAGGGCGGCTTGGGTGCGCAGCCCGGCCAGCGCGTCGGCACCGATGGGTTCGAGTGCGGCCGAGCGCACCACGGCGTGCACCAGGTCCGCGCGGTCCGCCGCCAGCACCTCGGCGCGCCGCAGCGCGACGACGCCTTCCGCGACGAGCGCGGGGGGCACATCGGCGAGCATGCCGACCAGATCTGGGGTCTCGTCGCCGAGGACCGCGATCGCCCTGGCCACCTCACGTACCCAGAGCGGCTGACTGTCCAGCAGCGCGCTCACGGAGGACGCGATGACCTGGCCGCCCACCTCGGCGACTCTCCGTACGCCCTTCTCGTCCGGCTGCACACCCTCGGCACGCAGTTCGCCCAGGAGCCGGCTGAGGGTGAGAGGGTTGCCGCCCGAGACGGCGGCGGCGCACTCGGTGAAGGTGGGCTCGACGGGCACCTGGAAGATCTGCCGGGCCATCTCGCCGACGGCCGCGTGGGTGAGCGGCGCCAGCCTCATCACGGTGGGCCGGCGCTGCGCGGCGATGTCCGCCAGCGCGGAGGGCGCGACCGGCTCGGCCTCGCTGCGATGGGCGAGCACCACCAACAGCGGCAGATCGTCCGCGCGCCGCAGCAGGAAGTCCACCCAGCACAGCGAGCGTTCGTCGCACCAGTGCACATCGTCCAGTACGAGAACGAGCGGGCGGTCCACCATCAGATTGGCCGCGAGCCAGTACAGCCCGTGCAGCACCGGGTAGGCGGCGGGACCGCTCAATGTCTCCTGGTCGAACTGTCCGGCCGTGAGCGCGGGCAGAGCGCGACGGGCGAGTCCCCGCAGGAGAGGAGAGTTCCCCGCTTCCTCGCCGCTCAGCCCCAACGAGCCGAACAGCTCCCGCACGCCGCTGTATGCCGCGCCCGCGACGCCTTCGCCGCACGTGCCGTACAGCACGGCCGTGTTGCGGCACGCGTCGCTCTTGAGGAACGCCCGCAGCAGGCTGGTCTTCCCGATGCCCGCGGGGCCGGACAGGATCACCAGGCCCGCACGTCCGGCGCGCGCGGCCTCGGCATGGCGGGCCAGCACCCGCAGCTCATCGGCGCGGCCGACCAGAGCGCTGGATAAACCGGAGAGGTCGGCCTGTTCCAGCATCATGGTCTCCTCGCATCTCGGGGGACACAACAGATGCAATGACTCGTCGGCATATCCCGCGCATCCCGCAAAACCAGTGAACGTTCCACGACCGACGGGCGCGAGATTACATGATCACAAAATCCCGCACCCCACGAAGCCCACGAGGCCCGTTTTGGCACTTGGGGACCACGGGCAGGTGCTGGTGGCCCGGGGTCCGGTCGCGCAGAGCGGTCGGCTGCCTATGCCGCGGCGGACAGATGTTTCCGCAGGAGCGCGATCACCGCCGGCGCCTGTGAACTCAGGAAGAAGTGCCCGCCGGGGAAGACCTTCTGGTCAAAGGCTCCCGTGGTGTGGCGACGCCAGTCCTCCGCCTCGTCCAGCGTGGTCTTCGGGTCGTTCTCACCGGTCAGCGCGGAGATCGGGACGCGGACCGTCGTCGCTGGATCGCAGCGGTAGGTCTCGATGGCCTGATAGTCACTGCGGATCGCGGGGAGGATCATCCGCAGGATCTCCTCGTCGCCGAGCAGCGCCGTATTCGTACCGGACAGCAGCCTCAGCTCCGCGACGATGCCGTCGTCGGTACGCGTGTGCACACGCTCGTCCCGGTGGCGCGACGGCGCGCGCCGGCCCGAGGCGAACAGATGAGAGAGCTCACCGCCGTCGGCCTCGAACCGCCGCGCGACCTCGAACGCGAGCGTCGCGCCCATGCTGTGCCCGAAGAAGGTGGTCGGCCGGGCCCGGAGTTGCTTGCGCAACGCCTCGTAGACCTGGTCGGCCAAGACCCCGAGATCGCCGGGGCTGATCTCCTTGCGCCGGTCCTGACGGCCGGGGTACTGCACCGAGAACACCTCGGCCACCGACGACAGCTGAGCGGAGACCGGGAAGTAGAAAGACGCCGAGCCACCCGCGTGGGGGAAACAGAAGAGTTGTTCCGAGCTGGCCGGTGCTGGATGAAAGCACCGCGCCCAAAGGCTCTCCTCGGTGGACATCGTCATCGTGTTGCATCCTCCTAGGGGTGGGCCCCAAGCAATCCGGACCACGCAGCGGTCCGGGCCTCCGGGCCGGTGACAGCGGAACATGATGGAACGTGGCACACCGCGAGTGCCATGACGTCGCCGACGCGACCGAGCGTTCCATGCGTACTTCCCCCAACAGATCGGGAGGACGACTCGCATCGCCCGCCTCGCCGACCGCCACGGCCGGCCCGGTGGCCGACGACCCCCATTTCACTAGGACGGACAGTGGGAAATTCCCTAGTCTCCGTGCGGGCATCGGTGACGGAACCCACAGGTGAGTGCGGGAACCGCCTACGACGCCCCGGCCGTGCCGGGGGCTCCGGGGGGCGGGACCTACCGCTTCCCGGAGCCTCCGCGGTTCAGGACAGACCGAGTTCGTCGTCGAGCAGCGCGAACACATCGTCGTCCGACGCCGCCTCCAGGTCGAACTCGCCGGAGCCGTTCGCCGACTCCTGCCGCAACGCGGCCCACTTCGTCCTCAGCACGTCGATTCGTCCGGCGACGTGCTTGAACTCCTGTGCGTCGACCGTCATTTCCGTGATCGTCTTCTCCAACTGGTCGAGTACGGCGAGCACCGATCCGGCCCCGCTGATCTCCTCCGTCACCAGCCGGGAGTGGAGATGGCCCACGACCGCGGCCGGAGTCGGGTAGTCGAACAGCAGGGTCGCCGGCAGGCGCAGCCCGGTGGCCGAGTTCAGCCGGTTCCTGAAGTCCACCGCCGTCAGGGAGTCGAAGCCCAGCTCCTGGAACTGCCGCGTGGCCCCGACCGCCGTCCCGTCCGCATGTCCGAGCACCACGGCCGCCTGATCGCGGACCAGCGTCAGAAGAACGTCGCTACGCTCCTCCTCGGTCATTCCGGTCAGCCGCTGTCCGAGCGACCCGGCCGACTGCGGAGCGGCCGTCGCCGTCCGCCTGGACGGCGTACGGATCAGACCGCGGAGCAGAGCCGGGATCTCGTCCTGGGCCCGGAGGGCCGCCATATCCAGCCGTACGGGCAGCACCAGCGCCTCCGAGCCGGTGGCCGCCGCGTCGAACAGCGCGATTCCCTGCTCGACGGAGAGCGGCGGCATTCCCGAGCGGGCCAGCCGCTGCATGTCCGCCTCGGCCACGCTCCCGG